>JAMJQV010000318.1 GCA_023554435.1 Gemmatimonadota bacterium
CGCTTGAGTTCGTTCTGCTCCGAAGCCGAAGCCGCGGCGCCGGACAGGAACCAGCCCAGGAAGATCCCCCACACCCCGGCGAACTGAATGCCGCTCACGAACAGGAAGAAGCCGTACGCGATCAGCAACCAGCCGAACCCCCGGCCCACCCACGTCGCCCACCGGGTCGCCCGGTACGGGTCCCCCGTCAGCCGCCATAGAACCGCCCGCAGCACCCGACCCCCGTCGAGCGGAAAGGCCGGCACCATGTTGAAGATGGCCAGAACCAGATTGAGCATCGCGAGGGTCCCCGATACGACCGCGGCGGGCGCTACTTCGAGCGCCTGGAACATCCGGGCGAGAACGACGAAGCCGCCAGCCAGGGCCAGGCTGCTCAGGGGACCGACGATGGTGAGGAGGAATTCGTCGAGCGCGCGTTCCGGCTCCTGCCTCATCTCGGCCACGCCGCCGAAGATGAACAGGGTGATTCCCTCTACCGCGATGCCGCGTGAGCGAGCGACCACCGAGTGCGCGAGCTCGTGCAGGAGCACCGAGAGAAAGAGCAGCAGGGCTCCGGAGAACCCCATCGCCAGGTAGGTGAACTGGGAGCGACCCGGCAAGTCCACTGGAAACTGCCACCGGGCAAACGTCCACGTCACGAGCACCAGCACGACGAACCACGAGTAGTCGATGCGAATCCGGAAACCCAACAGGCGCCCGGCTCGAAAGCCACCCAACCTCATCGCAACACCCCTGGCCTGCGCATCACGCGGGTGGCGCCGGCAGCGCGCGCCGGTCCATCTCCCACAGCGCCAGGCGGGAGCGGCGGGAGAGACGCATCCACCACGGTCGGTGCCTCTCCACGATCACCCACAGGCGGCCACCGGCCAGGTTTCGTACGCGTGACCAGAGGAGAGAGGCCTCGAGCGGAACCCGTACGGACCAGTCCGTTCCGCGCCACGCGAACATGGCGAGACGGTCTGAACGACCGACCACCACGTCGATGAACGTCTCACCCTCGAGCCGCACGTGGCCATTCTCATCAGTCGGAAGAAACCTGTGGAACAGGGGGTCGAAGTCGAGGCCCGCGAGCCGGCGGTAGTTCTGGTCCATCGCCCAGTCGAACACGTCGAGACCTTCTTCGTCCGCCGCCGCTTCGCGATGGTGAAGAAGCTCGTGCAGCATCGTTTCCCACAGTTCGGCTTCCCAGTCGAACCGCGAATCTCCCACCGCCAGTTCGTCGAACGATCCGAAGTAGAGCACGATCTCGGACTGCGTATCGCCTATACCCCCCGTGGCATCGGGCCACTGTTCGGTGACGCATTCCCCCAGCGTCCAGACTCCGGCCAGAGCCGGGTGAGTTCTCGCGTCCCGTTCCACGGTTACGCCCGATACCCCCTTCCGAAATGCTGCGGGGATGTCGTCGTACATCCGACCGGCCAGGTCGCTGAAGCTCTCGTGGTTCATTGGTCCAGGCTCGCCACCGTGTGGTAGCGTCCCCCGAAGTGAACGAGCGGGGGTTCTTGAGCTGATTCGATTGCCGCCGCCGCAACCCGACCGATGAAGATGGTGTGATCTCCAGCCTCCACCTCATTCTCCACGGTGCATTCGACCCAGGCCAGGCCACCCGGCAGTAACGGAGAGCCACCGGGCGCGGCCACCCATTCGACTCCTTCGAACTTCGTTCCCTTCGAGCCGGCGAAGCGGTCCGCGGTGGCCGTGTCTTCCGAGCCCAGGAAGTTCAGGGCGTAGCGGCCCGCCTCTCGAATCGCCCCTGGAGTGGCGGCGTCGGCACCTACGCACACCAGGACGAGCGGCGGGACCAGTGACACCGAACACACCGCGGTGGCCGTGAAGCCGCGTGGACGTCCATCGCCACCCAGCGCCGTGACGACCGTCACGCCGCCAGCCAGGCGTCCCATGACCTCCCGGAAGGCCTCGGGCTCGAGCGACATCACCCGTTCACGGCGCTCAGGGAACCAGCTCCTGCCGGGGCTCCTCCAGTTCGACCACCCAGAGGCCCGAACTGAAGTCCGAAACGAAGATGTTGCCCTTGTATGGCTGAGGTCCCCAGGCATCCGTCTTGTTGGGGTTGAGGCCCTCGGCGTCCTCTGTCATGTACCACCCGATCTCCCGACCCTGTCGGTACAGGTCACCACGGAGTTCTCCCGAGATGTCCACGACGCGCAGACCGGCCTGATAGTACGCAACATAGAGCTTGTCATCCTCGGCCCACAGGTTGTGCACCCCGGCTTCGGGCACCCGGTAGGTGCCCACTTCCTGCGGATTCTCGATGTCCGTGACATCCACGACGTGCACGTGCCCGCGGGGGCCGTTCACGCATTCGGAGCACCCGAAGATCTCGTCTCCCAGGAACACGTAGTTCCCAAACCGGACCGCGTGGTGCGTGTTGCCATACGACTCGGCCCCATGCTGCGTCCGGTACTTGTACTGCGAAACGAACTGCGGCTCGATCGGCGTTCCACCCTTGATCCCGGCTCCCACGTCGAGTACGACCAGGCCGTCGTCCCAGTAGCTGAGGTAGGCAAGGCCGTCGAGGACCATGATATCGTGCAGCGAACGGGCAGGATTCTCGACCTGCCACCGGCCCACGTTGGCCGGGTTCACCGGGTCCGAGATGTCCACGATGTGCACGGCGTTCGTGCCGTTGTGGACGGCATACACGATGTCACCTTCGATCCAGACGTTGTGCACGCCTCCCGTCAGCCCCTCGGTGAAGTGGGTGATGATGGTCGGGTGCGCCGCGTCCGAGATGTCGAGGATGGTGAACCCGTTGCGTCGATTCGACGCACCCTCGCTGGTGATGATGGCCAGCGTCGCGTCGCCGTTGATCTTCACGTCGTTCTGCCGCCGGCCGTCCACCTTGACCGAGTCTGTGATCACCGGGTTCGTGGGATCCGTGACATCCCACGCGTACATGGTGGCGGCGGACATCGTGCCGGTGTAGGCATAGTCCCGGCCGTCCGTGCCCTCGAACACCCAGAGATCGGTGGTCGCGCCCGCCTCTGCGGGCACGACTCCGTGCGCCTTGAGCTTGACCTCCCAGCGAGGCGGACGGGGAGCCGCCGTCACTTCGGCCACTTCGGAGATCGAGCCGACCGTCGCCGTAATCCTGTACACGCCCGCATCGTCCGCCACGAACGTTCCGCGACGGTCGACTGTGGCCGCGATCTGGGAGGCGCCCCCAACGCGCGAGACGGACCACTCTACCGGAGCCCCGGCCACTTCCGTGCCTCCGCCGTCAAGCGCCCGGGCCGAGAAGTGGACCACGTCACCAGTGCGGACACTGGTCTCAGGGGGATCGAGCTGAAGCTGGCGGATCGGGTTGGACACCACCTGGACTTCGGTTTCGGCTGTCGTCCCGTCGGCCTCGGCTTCAATGCGTACGGTACCGGGCGAGACGGCGAACATGGTCCCGCCGGCGCCGATGCGAACGACCGATTCGTCGGAGGACGACCAGGTGATGTCGGCTCCCGCGCGCGGGCCGACATCCGACCAGGCCTCCGACGAAGCCGGGTAGCGTGCCCCCGCGAACAGGGGTCCCTCGGGCAGAATCAACTCGAGGCGGGTGACCCGGGCCGGCAGGACTTCCAGGACAGCCTCTTCACGGAGGGTGCGGGCGGGCCCGGCTGCCGACGCCGGAACCTCGACCAGGATCGTGACACGGGCTTCCCCTGGCTGCCGACCGATGACCGTGCTTCCGTCATCCGCGATTTCCGCGGCATTTCCGACCACGAACACCTGCCCGGACGCTCCCCTGACTCGTTCGCCGGCCGCGTCGTAGGCTCCCAGGGTCAGGGCGGCCGACTCTCCTTCGCGAATCGACGTCGGATCCACGCGAACCTCCAGGCGGTCGATGTGGAGAGCCGCGCGGTCCTCGTCCGTCAACTCGGCCTCTGGCAACTCGACCTCGCGGAGGTTGTCCGCGCCGGTAGCCTCGGCCACCGTCTCCGGACGCGGCGTGGGAGCCTGCCCCTCCGGCTCTGCCTGCCGGCCCGAGCATCCCACCAGGAGAGCCACCAGCAGAAGCGACGTCACATTCCTCATCCGACCTCCATGATCCGTGTCATCTCCGTCACGCTTCGTCCGCTCCCTCGAAGGGGCGGGCAAGCAGGCGATTCGTCGCGAGGAGAACCGCGATCACTACCCCGCCCTGCACCAGGACGGTTCCCACGTTGAAGGTGGAGAACGGCGTCAGTGTCGCCGCCAGGTTGTCGACGTCCAGGGCCTGGCTCAACCACCAGAACATCAGGACGATCGCCTCCAGCGCCACGAACACCATCACGGCGCACCACCAGCGGCCGATCACGATGTCACTCCCCTCCCGGTTCACCAGGCGCGTACGGAAGCTGTTCACGCCATATCGAAGAACGCCGATCGCGAAGAAGAGGCCCGAGAGCATGAGGCCCACACTCCACACCCAGTCCTGGTTGCGAAAGAACTCCATCGAGAGCGCCGACGGAACACCGAACAGGAAGCCCGCGACGGCCACGATCTGGATCGCCCGGCCGCGACTCAGTCCGAAATCGATCAGCACTCGTGACGCGAGTTCGATCATGGAAATGAGGCTGCTCCATGCCGCGAACACCAGCGCCAGGAAGAACAGGATCATGAAGAGGTTCCCGGCCGGCATGCGAGCGAACAGTTGCGGCACCCAGATGAAGGTCAGCCCCTCGTTCCCCGCCCCCACGATCGTGTCGGCCGCCTCGGGCATGATGGCGAACGCCGTGCACAGGACCATGATACCGGCGAGCAGGGACACCGAGTTGTTTCCGAAACCGAGCACGAAGGCGTTGAGCGTCGTGTCTTCCTGGTTGCGGAGGTATACCGCATAGGCCGTGATCAGTCCCCAGCCGGCCCCGGTATCCCACGCGTTCTGGGTCAGGGCCTCCAGCCAGATGCGGGCGGAGAGCAGGTCACTCCACTCCGGTGTGAACAGGAAGGCCAGTCCCTTCTCCGCGCCCGGGAGCGTGATGGCGCGAACGGCGAGCACGACCACCAGCACGAAGAGAGTCGGGATCAGCACGCGGGCGGCCTTCTCGATCCCGCGGACACCGAACGCGACGACGGCCACGCCGAGCCCCATGGCGATTCCGTGCGTGAGGACTGCAGCCCCCGAACCGGCGTATCCCTCCCAGAATGCCGTGGCCGCTTCCGGCGAGGTCATGGGAATGCCCCGGGTGAGAGATCCCCACAAGTAGCGGATGGTCCAGCCCATCACGACGGAGTAGTAGAACATGATCGCGGTAGCCGTGAAGGCCACCCACGCCCCCATCCAGGCGCTGCCGCGCCCCAGCAGCCGAGCGAAGGCGCCGATCGGCCCGCGACGGGTTTCGCGGCCCATCGCGAACTCCACCAGGATCAGCGGTACCGACCACAGAAGCAGGAAGACGGCCCAGGCAAACAGGAAGGAACCACCACCGTTGCTCGCCGCAATGCGCGGGAACCGCCAGATGTTGCCGGTGCCCACCGCCATGCCGAGCATGACCAGCATGGTTCCCCAGCGCGAGGAAAAGCGCTGATTCTCCTTCACTCTCCGACCTCCGTTGCGGGTCGCGGGTGTGTTTCGGGACTCGGCTCTCCGCCACCTCCGTCGACGACATTCTCCAGCCAGCCAAGCAGGAGGCCGTTGAAGCTCCCGGGCATCGACAGGTGCGAGCAATGCCCTGTGCCCGCCACCTCCTGGTACCTCGCTCCAGGCACCAGCGCCACGATCTCGTGCGACCAGGCCGGCGGCACATAGTGGTCCCGCGGACCCTTCAAGACCAGCACCGGCGACCGAATCGAAGGAAGCTCCGGCCGCAAATCGATCTTCTTGAGAAGGGCTACACGGGCGTTCGATACGGACGACGCCACCGTTCTAGGGCCCGTCCACAGAGCATAATCGATGACCCTCCGGCTGCCCGGCGAGTTGTCGTAGATCCACACTTCGAGCCGGCTCCAGGCGCGAGCCAGCAGGCGGGCCATTCCCGTGGGAAGATAGCGGGTGGTGGACATCGCCAGGGGCGCCAGCAGCGCTCGATTCAAGCCGACGTGGTCGAGAGAGATGCGGGCCAGCGTGTTGGACAGCGCCAGGCCCGCCACACGGTCCGGGAACCGGGTCGCGAACCGCATGGCGATCGCTCCGCCCAGGCTCTGTCCGAGAAGGACGAAGCGATCCGAATCCTGCGTGGTCAGGAGATCTGCCGCCAATTCGGCCACGTCGTCGACCATGCGGTCCAGGGTGTCTTCCCGGGTGAACCCTTGGCGGAGCGTCGCGCAGACGACTTTGCGGCGGCGTGCCAGGGCCGGCACCTGGAAGCGGAACGTCTCCTTCATTCCGTCGGCGCCAGGCACCAGGAAGATCGGGTGCGCGATCGGCGCCGAGTCCGCCGCCGTCGGGTCGGTGGGCCCGACGACCACGCAGTCCACCGTTTCACCGTCCGACAGGGTAAACGTCCGCTCGGGGAGTGGTGCGCCGTCGATTCCGAGAATCGGAGGGCGTACCAGACGGCGATTGCGCAGCAACACGAGCCCTGCGTATGAGGCGGCCAGCAGCCCGAGCACCGGCAGGAGTGACCCTCCGGGAAGCATCACGACACGTTCAGTTCGCGGGGATGGCTTGCGTCGCGCCCAACTCCGCCGGCTCGGTGCGCAGAGCGCCCAGGGAGGTCCCTGCCTCGACGCGGTGCACGGGGTACACTCCACCCTCGACCGGACTCTCGACATCCGTCGGCACGCCGGGATCCGACTCGCTGCCCAGGGGAGCGTCCTGCGACCACGGTTCGATCAGGGTGAAGAGCAGTCGTGCTCCGGGCTGATCGGCACGAACGAGCCACGCGCCTTCCGGGAATTCCCGTTCGCCCCGTACGAGCAAGGTGGAACCATCGGGAGCCGAGTCCAGCGGCAGGTCGGCTCCCAGGTCCGGGGGCAACGTGGCGATCACTCCCACCGGATACGAAGCGACGTCTACATCTTCGTCGCGTCTGAGGCGCTCCACCTCGAATCCATGGCCAGCTACGAGCTCGGCCCATTCGCGCCCCGCCGGCTCGATCAGCCATGCGGCGGGCGTCGGGAGTACCAGTGTCCGCCTGACGATGGGGCGCCAGCGATCCGTGGTCTCCTGCACGATCTGTCCGCGGTCGTTCCACACCAGCCAGACCAGGTTGGGGCTCTGCTCGTCCACCTCGTACCTGTGGCGAAGCGAGAGCACCGCTGGAACCGGGTCGTCCCACTCCAGAAGGCCCTCGGCCTGCGCAGCCGCGACCTCGAGCAAGTAGCCCACGGACTGGTACAGCATCTGAACGCGCTCGGGTAGACCGTCTACCCCACCCATCGACGCGACCCCGAGCATGATCGAGAGGCTTCCCGCCAGCGACAACGAATTGCCGGCCACGTCGGCCCCCAGGGGGCCGGGCGACAGGAACGCTCCTTCGGGAAGCTCGTCGGCTCCAAGCAAGGGTGTTCCGAGACCCTCGGATTCCGGTACTACCGACACGTACTCCCGAAACGTCACGGACGCGCGAGCCAACTCGTTGGCCACGTGCGGAAGCAAGTAAAATCGCCCGTACTTGGCGAGGTCCGGATCCACGTTCGGGTGCCTGGGCAATCCCCCCTGGACCCGGTATACCGATGGTCCGATCTCCCGTAACTCGACCACCAGGTGGGGACGCCACCGGGCCACCAGGTCGTGTACGCCCCTCGTGGCTGGCGAAAGGAGCCGGGAATGATCGCGCGTCGGGTCTACGCCCGACGGCTCATCGGGAATCCACCACAGAAGCCCCCATGGATTGGCGGCCGGAACGAACGCGATGTCCAGCACGTCCAGCAGGGCCCCGATCTCGCCGAGCACCAGCTCGCGAATGATCTGAAGACTGACTTCCGTTCCCGAGAGATCCTCGCCTCTCTGCCCGGCCACGACGAGAACGCGAAGTCGCGGCCCGGCAGCCGGACCCGGCTTGCGAATTCCGGCCAGCAGAACGGGAAGGGCCGAGTCGGGCTCCACGGGGCCGCCATCGACCCAGGCCAGGGTGTCCAGTGCCACCGCATCGAATGACTGCGCCAACCCGGTCAGGTACTCGCCCATGTCTGCGGGTGTCGTCGGAGCGAACCAGCCTCTCTCCTCTCCCGGCGTGGCCCAGTCGCGGCCGGCTTCGATGACCTCTTCCTGCCCGTACGCATACCCGACCATGGACAGCAGGAGACAGAGCGCGCCTGCGATCCTGGTCATTCGAACGGCTCTCGAACCGCCGCGATCAGCGCGTCCGCTCCCAAACGGTCGTTGCCCAGAGATGCGGCCGCCTCGGCAGCCGAGAACCGCAGTCCGTTCGCGAACCAGTCTCCGAGGAACGGCCCGGCCCGCGGGTTACGGTACCAGTCCTCGTCGAACCGCTCCCACAATTCCCGGCGGAGTTGGGCGGCCAGCATCCGGCCACGCAGATAGCGAGCCACACCGAATCGCTGTCCCAGGCGGTCGAGGAACGAGCGTGGATCGAAGCGAAACCCGGTCGTCGTCGTGAGCCTCTCGGCCCATATCGAACCCATCTCTCCCGGACGGTCGCTGTCGGACAATTCAATCTCGAACTCGAGCCGGGCGGACGCCTCGCGCAGGGAGAACAGGTCCGCGACAGCGGCTGTACGCCGATACTCCTCGAGGTCCTGCCCGTTGAGACCCCGGGTGCGTCGTACCCAGGCCCGCTCGCGGCTGAGGCCGGCGAACAGGAGGCCGTGGCCCTGGACGACCGCGAGGTC
>JAMJQV010000319.1 GCA_023554435.1 Gemmatimonadota bacterium
GCGGGTTCGCCGGCTCACCCGTCAGCAGCGACAGGTTGGATCTCGCTCCGCCCCCGACGAACCAGACGTACGTAAATGGATCGGAACCGGTACCACGCGCGTCGATGAAGCTGTACGCGAGGCTGTTGACCGACAGGTTTCCGAAGGCCTTGTCGAGCTTGGCCTCGAACCCGTTCGATTCCGTCCAGTCCTTGTTCGTGATGACGTTCAGGAACGTCGTGGCTCCCTCCCGGTTCGGATCCTCGAACGGAAGTTTCCGAGCCGCGAGTGCGGAACGCTGCTTCTTGTTGAACGCCGAAACGTCCAGCACCAGGCTCTGGCCGATCAGCTGCCGGTATCCGAACTCGAAAGTCCGGGTGCTCGGCATGTCGATGTCACGACCCCAGATCTGGTTGGTGTTGGCGTTCACGAGGTCGAAGTTCGTGTTCTGCAGGAATCCGACCGTCTGCTGCGCCGTGCCGGCCTCCCCGCTCGCGAAACCACCGGCCGTGAAGAACGCCGGGGTCTGCACGAAACGGCCATAGCTGAGACGGAACGTCGAAGTCGGCGTGACCGGGAAGCTGGCTCCCAGCCGCGGGCTGAACTCGGACTTCGTCGTGCCCTCGATGAAGTTGCTCTTGCACGGCGCCGTCGGATCGAACGAGTCCGGACCGCATGCGTTCAGCGGCACGTATCCGCCCGTCTCCGAGTCGAAGCGCGTGAAGCCCTGCTTCAGGCTGTCGGGCACGTTGAACACGTAGCCCGGAACCCGTGAGTAGTCAGAGCCCGGGTCCAGGTAATCCCACCGGATTCCACCTTCGAGCACCAGGTCGCCGATGTCGAGACGATCCTGCAGGAAGGCCCCGATACGCTTCGGGCTTCCGGTCTCGGGCAGCGGGATCCCCGTGTACAGCGGGATGTTGTTGGAGAGCATATCGATGTTGATGTACTCACCGCCGAGCTTCACCCGGTTGAACCGGCCGAGCTGCCAGTCGAGGGTAGCCCTGAGCTGCAGGCGATCCTCGTTGACCTTCTGCAGGCCTCCGTTCCCGTATCCGTTGATCGAATAGCCCGTTCGCATCCCGTACGGGTTGGCGCGCAGGTTGTCCGACAGGCCGGTCAGCGACTGCGAGGCTCCAAGGTCGTTCCGCTGCGGGTAGAAGCGCATGCTGTCGTACGGCACGCCATTCGAGCGGTACGCGTTCAGGAACTCGTCGTCGAAGTCGAACGCCGAGACTCCCGTGACCTTGAAATCGTCGGGAATCAGGAATTCGGGGTTCGAGAACGCGAACCCGAGGAACGGATCCCGGTTGCTCTGCCACCAGCTGTTCGTCAGGGTGCCATTCGTGAACCGGTCCGTCTGGTAACTGGCCCGGACGTCCAGGGCCAGCTGCTGCTCGGCCGACTGGGTGATCGTCTGGAACCAGCCCAGCGTGAACACGTTACGCGTGTTCAGGTTGCCGTCGTAGTTGTCCAACCGGAACAGGTCCGCGAATCCGCCTCGCCCGTATCCCTGATTCCGGTTGCGCGTGAACGCGAAGTTCAGCCTCGAACCGCGCGGCAGCTGCCAGTTCAGGTTCACGGTCATCAGGTCGGACTGGCTCCAGTTGACCGGATTCGTTCGGCCGTTGTCCCACGGCACGTAGTTCAGGGCCGTGACATCCACGAAGTCCGTGGCGCCGGCAGTGCTGGACGAGCGCTCTTGCTCGAAGATCGCCGCCTGGCCCGCCGTGCACAGACCCGCGTACTGCGAGCCCGCCGGACACGAGTCGACCCCATTGATCACGAACCGCTCGGGAGCGTTCTCGGTGCGGAACCCCTGCTGTCCCGACGCCGTACCGGCGAAGAAGAACGTCAGCGGGCCCACGATCGGACCGCCGAGCGTCAGCTCTGCGCGGTTGAAGTTCGTCCGCCAGGAGTTCGTCACCTGGTCGGTGAACATCTCCAGCGAGCCCGTGAACTGCGCGCCGCCGGAACGGGTCACGTAGCTCACCACACCCGACTGCGCTTCGCCGAACTCGGCCGCGAATGCGCCCACGTTCACGTCGACCTGCTCCAGCGCGTTCGTGGGCAGGTTGACGTTGTTCGCCGCCGCCTGACCGAACGACCGAATGAGCACGCCGTCGATGAACACGGCTTCCTCGTTGGCCCGACCACCCCGGATCGTCGTTCCCTGGTTGGTCTGGATTACGCCCGGCTGCAGCACGACGATGCTTGAGGCATTGTCCAGCGGAAGCTGATCAATGGTCTCACCCTGGACGATCGATTTGGTCGATGTCTGGTCTCGCGGAACCAACGGGTTCCGTTCACCTTCGACCGTGATCGCCTCGAGCTCGACCGCTGTCTGCTCCAGCTCGAAGTTCAGTGTCGTAGTCTGACCGGCGAGGATTCGCTGGCCTTCAATCACGAACGGCCGGTAACCAATGAACTGAGCCCGCACGCTCTGCAGACCCGCCGGCACTTCGTTGATGAAGTAGAATCCCTGATCATTGGTCAGATTACCCAGCGTCGATTCGTCGACGAGGACCTGCGCTCCCGCGATAGGAGCACCCGTCCCCGCGTCCGTCACTCGACCCTGGATCTTTCCAGTGCTCGCCTGACCGAACAGCGGGCTGATCGCAACAAGCGTCAGTCCTGCTGTCGCCAGACTCGCCCGAAAAGCCCCTCTCAACCAATCACGAATCATGGATCACCCTCCTCAGGGCATTAAGGAGATGAGTCGACCGAACCACGCAACCACGAGACGAAAGCCCCCTCGCGGCCCTTCGCGTCGTAGCAGCGTACGGGTCGACCAGTGAAGAGAGACAACTGTTTTGGAGAACCGCTGAGGCCTCCTGGGTACGAACGAAGGTGGAGCCGATAATTCCCTCCCCTTGCTGGAGGAATCGGATCGTCGGAAGGCCTCGTGCCGACCGACCTCCTGTCGAGCCTCGTGACTGTTCATTCTGCATGGTTCGCCCCTTCCTTCCGGGACGCTGAACAATCCGAGGGACAGCCAGTACCTACCGCTATGCTTCGTTCTATATGCAGCGCACCGCCCGTGCGCACATGCCTCAGCTACACGACCCCCCTTGAGGGGCCCCATCATTTCGAGAGTCCAGAGGTTGTGGCAGGCGGACTCTCGCTATGTAGGGCCGGGAACCGCAGTCCAGTTCTCGACCCGATGGAAAGCTTACGGACGCACCGAACGGGTGTCAATAGCCGCAACCTCTCCGCAACGCCCTGCGCGACGGCATCGCGAACCGTCGTAAGTAACGCTGCTTGAACTTGATCGGAAAAGCTGAGGCCCTACGCTACCCGTGTCAACCTGAGCCGGTATCCCCGTCGGTTGTCGAGGGGCAATTGTCGGGTTCCCCGGCAGCATCCACGAGCAGTCGCAGGAACCTCCGCTTTCCTCTTTGCATAACGTACGACCCCTGCGAAACGTGACACTCGGGATCCTCGACCACCGCTCCGTCGATCCTCACACCCCGTTGTTTGAGCAGCCGGCGGGCCTCGGACGTGGACTGGGCCAGGCCGGAACGCGTGAGCGCGTGCCCGATCCACAGCGTGCCGTCGGCGTCGGCCTCCAGGACACACGTCTCGATGTCCTCGGGAACGGCTCGGTCGCGGTGTACGCGGTCGAACGCATCCCGTGCCCCGGCGCCCGCTTCCGTGCCGTGATACCGGGCGGTGACGGTCTCGGCGAGCCAGCGCTTGGCGGCCAGGGGGTCGCCGTGCGCCAGATCGATCCACTGAGAGCGCTCGGACTCCGCCGCTCCCGAGGCCAGGTGGACCCACTCCTCCAGCAGAGTATCCGGAATCGACATGGTGCGGCCGAACATGTCGGTCGGATCCATCGCGAGACCGACATAGTTGTCGTACGACTTCGACATCTTCCGCTCGCCGTCCGTGCCGCGGAGCAGGGGCAGGGTGATACATACCTGCGGCTCCTGTCCGGCCTTCTCCTGCAGCGTCCGACCGAGAAGGAGATTGAACTTCTGGTCCGTTCCCCCGAGCTCCACGTCTGCCGCGAGCGCGACTGAATCGTAGGCCTGCATCATCGGGTACAGGAACTCCACCAGGGAGATCGGCTTCTCGTCCGCGTACCGGGCGGCGAAATCGTCCCGTTCCAGCATGCGCGCCACCGTATACTGCGACGTGAGCCGAAGAACGTCCTCGAGGTTCAGGATCGACAGCCATTCGCTGTTCCGGCGAATCTCGGTCTTCTCGGGGTCGAGGATTCGGAATACCTGCTCCCTGTAGGTTTCCAGGTTGGCCTCGATCTCGTCCCGGCTGAGCATCGGGCGGATGTCGCTCTGGCCCGAGGGGTCGCCCACGAGAGCCGTGAAATCGCCGATCACGAACACGACCCGGTGGCCCAGCTCCTGGAAAGTCCGCAGTTTGTGAATCGACACCGCGTGGCCGATATGGAGATCCGGGCGAGTCGGGTCGAAGCCCTGCTTCACGATCAGGGGTTCACGCTCGGCGAGCGAGCGCTTCAGCTTTTCGACGAGCTCGGCCTCGGGAACGATCTCCGCGACCCCGTCGCGGATACGGTTCAGCTGCTCGTCCACCGGAAGAAACATTCGCCGTCCACGTTCGTAGAAGTGGCACCGTGAACCATCGGATCACATTGGAAGCGCACAGCATAGATATGGCGGAGAGCACAGGCAACAAGAGATTTCGGCTGAGGTGGCCCGGTCCGAGGGGGCGCTGGATCGGGTTGACCCTGGTCCTCGGCGGGATCGCCCTGGCGGGTGGTGTGGCGTGGGGGACCTGGTCGCACATCTGTGATCAATGCCCCTCGATCGCGCAGATCTACGCCTTCGAGCCCAAGGAGGCCACGCGGGTGTACGCGGCCGACGGCTCCCTGCTGCACGAATTCGCCGAAGAGCGGCGGACGGCCATCGAGTACGAGCAGGTCCCGCAGCACGTGGTCGAGGCATTCGTGGCCGTCGAAGACAAGCGCTTCTGGTCTCACAACGGCATCGACTACCGACGGACCGCAAAGGCGGTGGTCGAGTTCGCCTTCGCCGGCTACGACGCCGCCGGGGGCAGCACGATCACGCAGCAGCTCGCCGGGAACATGTTCGCCTCCATCGTGAACCGTCAGGACATCTCCGTGCGGCGCAAGCTGCGTGAGATGCGGGTAGCCCGCTCCCTGGAGCAGGCCTATACGAAGACCGAGATCATGGAGGCGTATCTCAACCAGATCAACTTCGACGGCGTGTACGGAGTACAGAACGCTGCGCAGCGCTATTTCGGCAAGAACGTCCGTGACCTCAACCTCCCGGAGGCGGCCACCCTGGCGGCCATGCCGGTTGCCCCGCGCCGCTACAACCCGATCCTGAATCCGGAGCGGGCGGTGGCGAGACGCAACATGGTGCTGTCGCTGATGGCCGGGCAGGGCATGATCACGGCCGAGGAAGAAGAAGCGGCTCGCGCCTATCCGCTGATGGTCCGCCCAGACGCCCGGGATCGAGTACCGGCCGCTTACTTCGTCGAATGGGTGCGCCGCATACTCATCGAGCGCTACGGAATGCAGATCTACGAGGCCGGACTGAGGATCTACACGACGCTGGATCCGAATCTGCAGGCCGTTGCCGACTCTGCGGTTCTCGCGCAGCTCGACTGGATCGAGAGACAGCCCGGGTTCGACGCGCCGACGTACCGGGAGACCCGGGCCTGGCCGGCTGACAGCCTCGCGGGCCCCAACATGCCGTACATCCAAGGCATGTTCGTCGCGGTCGATCCGCTGAACGGCGATGTCCTGGCCATGGTCGGCGGCCGCGACTTCCAGGACTCCGAGTTCAACCGGGCCACCCAGGCGGAACGTCAGCCCGGGTCCCTGTTCAAGCCGTTCGTCTACACCGCGGCGGTGGAGAGTGGGATGCCGGCGTCGGAGGTGATCTTCGATACGCCGATCGAGTTCCCTCAGCCGGACAGCTCGATCTGGTCCCCCAGCAACTTCACCAACGACTTCCGGGGTCCGGTCACGATTCGCGACGCCCTGGCCGCGTCCATCAACGTCGTCGCGGTCAAGGTCGGCCTGCGTGTGGGACTGGAGACCGTGGCCCAGTACGCGCACCGCATGGGCATCACGTCGCGAGTGGATCGCGTGCCCTCCACCGCCATCGGATCGCCGTCGGTGAAGCCCATCGAAATGGCGGAAGCCTACACCACCTTCGCCAACCTCGGCATCCGCGTCACACCGCGGGCCATCCTGCGTATCGAGAACGTGGACGGCGAAGTGCTGTGGGAGGCGCCGGTCGAGCGCGAGGAGGTCCTGGACGAGCGGACATCGTGGATCATGGTGTCGATGCTGAGGGACGTGGTGGATCGCGGCTCGGGCATTCGCGTGCGTTCGCTGGGCGTTCCATGGGAGATTCCGGTGGGAGGCAAGACCGGCACCACGAACGAGCTCACCAATACCTGGTTCGTGG
>JAMJQV010000320.1 GCA_023554435.1 Gemmatimonadota bacterium
GACGCCGCCGCGTCAAAGAATGCGGGCGACGGTTTTCCGACGAGTGCGGCCTGCTGGCGACTGGCATACTCCAGGCCGGCAACGAAGGGACCCGCGTCCAGCGTCGGCCCGTGTTCGGTCAGCCAGAACCGGTTCCGGTGAATGGCCACCAGGCGGGCGCCCGTGCGCAGGCTTCGAAACGCCGCGTTGAGGCGCTCGAACGTGAACTCGGCGCCGAGATCGCCCACCAGGACCGCGTCTGGCCCATCGTCCGTGATTTCGAACCCTTCGAAGTCCTCAAGAGTCGAATCCGCCACCAGCAGGTGAATCCGATGCACGCCCTCGTCCCTCAGCCACTGAGCCGCCGCAACGGGCGCGCTGAAGATCTCCGAAGGGTCCACCCTCAGTCCCATCGAATCCAGCGAGAGCGCGATGTCGGACCGGGACATGCGACTCGTGTTGGTCGTGAACAGAATCGGAACTCCGACTGCGCGCAACCGATCTATGGCACTTTCGGAACCCGGGATCAACTCGCGTCCCAGGTAGACCGTGCCATCCAGGTCGATCAACAGGCCTTCGATTGGCCGCATGCGCCGACGTCCCCTCACCTTTCGCCGCTCTCTGTTCGTCCCGGTGCGCTCGTGCGCGGGCCCCGGCTCACTTGCACCCTGGCGTTCAGCCAGCGATGCTTGCGACGCGAACCGCGACCCGGACGATTGTCCGACCGCCAGCGGTACTATTGAGACACTACAGTTTTTGCCGCAACCGACCCGAGAAACCCGGAAGGCAACTGTGCCCGAACTCGCTCCGTTTTCCGCGCTCCGCTTCACCCACGCTGCCGGCGATCTGTCACTCCTGCTCGCGCCTCCTTACGACGTCATCGACGCCGAGGACGCCGAGGAACTCAAGAACAGGAGCCCGCACAACTGCGTTCGTCTGATTCTGCCGGACGGATCGCCGGGCGACCGCTATGTCAATGCAGCTGCGACACTTCAACAGTGGATTCTCGAGGGGGTTCTCGACGTCGATCCGGATCCGTCGGTGTACGTGTACCGCCAGCGCTATCAGGATGATGGGAAGCCCAGCGAGAGGATTGCGGTCTTCGCGGCGGTCCGGTTGACGCCGTTCGGCGATGGCGAGGTCTTGCCGCACGAGCGCACCCACGCCGGCCCCAAGAAAGACCGCCTGGCCCTTACACTGGCGACGCGCACGCAGCTTTCGCCCATCTTCATGGTCGCGCGCGACGATGACGGAACGCTCTACGGCCTCGAGCGCGAACTCCTCGACACGCGCCCCGACGTAGAGGCGGCCACTCCGGATGGAATCGAGCATTCCATGTGGGTGGTGTCGGGTGACCGCGGCGACAGATTGCTGTCCGCCGCGGCCTCAAACCCGCTGCTGATCGCAGACGGCCATCACCGGTACGAGACGGCCCTGGCTGCAGCGGAAGCCCTTGGTGACAACGTAAAGGCCGCCCATTTACTGGTTTGTATCGTCAGCCAGCTGGATCCCGGGCTCGTCGTTCGGCCGACGCACCGGCTTCTCGCGCAGGCGCCGGAGACCGGGGACGGTCAATTCGACTGGATATCGACCCTGTCTGAGTCCTTCCAGCTCGAGGAGTTGCCGGACCTGTCGCCCACCGAGGCGGAAGAAGCGGTCGCTTCGTCTCCACCGGGCTCCATGATCGTCGCCCTGCCAGGCCTGACGGGCTGCTGGCTCGCATCTCCGCGGTCCGAGGCGCTGGAGCGAGCCGGCATCCCCGCCGAGCGCGCCCGCATCTCGCCCGTCGTGTTCGATGAGCTGATTCTCGGGGCCCTGTATGGGCTCGAAGCCGACGAAGCCTCACATGACGGCATTCTGTCTTACTCGCGCAGCCCGGCCGCAGCGGCCTCCGTGCCCGACCCCGGGTGCGGCTTCATCCTCCCGGCGGTGTCGCTCGAGGATGTGTGGGCCACCGCGGGTCTGGGAGGTCGCCTGCCGCCCAAGTCCACGTATTTCGAGCCGAAGATGCCGTCAGGACTGCTGTTTCGTCCTCTCTGACCCCGCGCCACTCGCGCGCGCCGCTTTTCAGCCGGCGCTGTTTGCCGCGGTCCGCGAAGCGGCATACCTTCGGGCGCCATGAATAGCACTGAGTCTGGCCGGGATTCCCGGAGGGTAATACGCGTCGCGCATAGTCCGGATTCGGACGATGCCTTCATGTTCTATGGACTGGCTTCCGGCGAGATCGACACGGCGGAGCTGGGCTTCGAGCACGAGCTCCAGGGGATCCAGGAGCTGAACGAACGGGCCATGCGCGGGGAGCTCGAGGTCACGGCGGTTTCGATCCACGCCTATGCCTACCTGACCGACAGCTACATCCTGCTTCCCCACGGAGCCAGCATGGGAGAAGGCTACGGCCCGAGGCTCGTCAGTAGGGTACCCATGGACCGCGACGCGATCCGCTCGTGCACCATTGCGGTCCCTGGCGAGCTTACGTCTGCCTATCTCGCACTGAAGTTGTGGGAACCTGCCGCGCGGACCGTGGTCATGCCCTTCGACGAGATCCTGGAGGCAGTCCGTGATGGACAGGTAGACGTCGGAGTGATCATTCACGAGGGGCAACTGACTTACGCTGATGAGGACCTGGTGCTCCTGGAGGATCTCGGTCGTTGGTGGAAAGAGGAGACGGGCCTTCCGCTACCGCTGGGCGGCAACGTCATTCGGCGAGATCTCGGGGCCGAGCTCATACCGCGGGTGTCCGACTACCTGCGACGCAGCATCGCGTTCTCGCTGGACCACCGCGAGCAGGCGATGGACTACGCCATGGGTTTCGCCCGCGGGCTCGATCGTGGTACCGCGGACGAGTTCGTAGGAATGTACGTGAATCAGCGCACCCTGGAGTACGGTCCTGACGGACGCGAAGCGGTGCGCCTGTTTCTGCAGCGGGGCGTCGAGGCGGGAATTCTGCCGGGGCCGGTACAGGTGGAATTCGCCGACTAGCGATCAGGTTTCCGCCGCCGGGTGCTCTCTATCGTCCTGGCGATACGCGTCCAGTTGGGCCACACCGAGGCCGGCGATCCGTCGAAGGGTCGAGCGTCGGGTCACGTAGAGCTCCGAGTCACCCGCCAGCGCCGTCGCGATCTGGATGGCCCGCGGGAGTCCACCCCCTATCTGGGCCTTCACCTGGGCCGCCTGGCGGGCGATCGTGGCGGACACCGGAACGACCTCCAGGCCTTGCAGCGCGGCAATCAGCGCTTCCGCCCGTTCCGCCCTGGCCTCCTGTCCGGACCGATAGGGTTCGACCAGGAGCTGGTAGATCGTGATGGCCGACGTGAACGCCACGAAATCGCCGTCCCGCAAACCTGAGAGAATCGCGCGCGTGAGAGGAAGATAGCGGGCGTCCCCGACCAGGTGGAGCGCCAGGACACCGGCATCCACGTATACGATGCCCGCCTCCGCCAGGGCCTTACGGAACGCCGCAACTTCACTCACCACGAGCCTCCGGCCACAGTTCGCCCTCCGTGTCCGTAGATCCGGACAGGAGGCCCTCGAGTGCGGTCACCACGTCGTGGGGCTCCACGCGCATCTCGATGACATCGCCGGCCACCGTCACCAGAAGCCTGTCCCCCGGTCGCAGGCCCAGGGCTTCTCTGGCTTCGCGCGGCACCACGATCTGGTGCTTGCTGCTCATTTTTACCGACGACGACATTCCCGACCTCCGCTCTGATCCCTTTACGGAACAACTTTACGTGCGGGCGCGCGGGGCGAAAGGGCCCCCGTGGTGGGCTAGAAGCCTGTTGAAGAACTGGAGTGGGCCGCTCCAGTTCTTCAACAGGCTTCTAGAGGACCTGGTACAGGAAGAACGAGTAGCCCAGCAGGAGAAGGGCCCCCTCCCATCGCGTCACCTTGTGCCCC
>JAMJQV010000321.1 GCA_023554435.1 Gemmatimonadota bacterium
GGTAGTGAAGAAGATCGCGGGGATGTCCTTCTTCACGAACACCAGGTGGTCGCTCCGGAAGAACGCCTGCTCCGACGGGTCGGGATCTGGCGCGATCGTCAGCCCGATCTCCGGGTGGTGGGACGCTATGGTCCTCGACAGATCTCCCAGCGACGTGAACTCCTGGCCGACGGCTATGAGCGTGTCCGGGGCATTCCTCCCGATCATGTCGAGATTGATGTTGGCGACGATACCGCTGAGCGGCACCGTCGGCTCCTCGGCGAAATGCGCGGCTCCCAGGAGCCCCTTCTCTTCCCCGCTCACTGCCAGGAACAGGACGCTTCGCCCCGGGGACCTGGGAAGGGCATCGAACGCCTGGGCCACCTCCAGCAGAACGGCCGTCCCCGAAGCATCGTCGTCGGCCCCATTGTAGATGGAGTCGCCCTCGGCGTTGGGTTCCCCGATCCCGACATGATCGAAGTGCGCGGTGAGGACCACGTAGGTGTCAGCGAGATCGGGATCGCTGCCGCGAAGCAGCCCCACGACGTTGGGCGGGGTGGAAATGGCGACGTCTCTAGGCGTCCGAATCGTCAGCTCAGGACCCTCCAGCAGTACGGGTTCCGTGACGTCGCCATCCTCTCCGTAGGTGGACAGCAGGTCCTCGAGGTCGGCGTCGGCCTGCGCGACGATGCTCTGAGCCACCTCCCACGTCATTCCCACCATAGGGACGGGCTGGTCGGGCAGGCCGCTTCCATCGATCTGGCCCGCCACCATCGAAATCACTTCGGGCGGCAGCTGCGGATCGAGAACGAGCACCAGCCCGGCAGCTCCGGCCTCTCCCGCTGCGCGCGCTGCGAGGAGGATCTCCATGCCCATCGAGGGAGGCGTCGTGACCATGGCGATTCGGCCCGAAGACTCCGGTACGGAATCGCCCAGAAGTCCGGAGATGGGCCCAAGGAACTCGATGGGACCCGTTACGACCTCGTCCGCAGATGGAAGGACGAAGAAATCCACCGCGTGCTCGAGGATCTCCGTGCTCCCGCTCGCGCTGACCTCAACGGTCACCTCCTCCGCCCTGAGCGAGGCCTGCTCGAACGTCCAGCGCTGCACGAACGACCCATCGTCCCCGGCCGGTTCGAGGCCGGCCGAGCGGAACGCCTCCTCGAGATAGACGGCGGCCTGCTCCAGGCCGGGACTCGGAGTGTCGCGACCGCCCAGTTCGTCACTGGCCAGAAACGAGATGTGCGCCATCATCTCGTCGGCCGTGATCGTCGCGGCGCCGGCGGTCGGGCTGATCACGGCCTCGACGGGCGACAGCTCGACTTCAGGCTCGGGTTGTCCGGAGGACGAGCAGGCCGCCAGGACCAGGACGAGTCCCACGAGAGGCAGTCGAGAGCCTCGGCTTCGACGAACAGGCATATGGAATCCCTTTCTGGAGTAGAATCTCGGCGCGGAAAGTGTCCTGCAGTCCCGGGCGACGCAAACAAGCGCCGAGAGGCCTGTTGCCCGGCCTGCCTCCCATACCATAATGGCGTCATGTGCGACAACAGCGTCTTCGAACGACTTCTCGTGGTGGAACTGGCCAGCGTTCTCGCCGGCCCGGCCGTAGGGATGTTCTTCGCCGAACTTGGCGCCCACGTCATCAAGGTCGAGAACCCGGCCACCGCCGGCGACGTGACCCGGTCCTGGAGGAGCCCGGCGGAGGACTCGCGGGCGCCTGCCGCTTACTTCAGCTCGATCAACTGGGGAAAGGAGTCCATCGCGGTGGACCTCCGGACCGAGGATGGGCGGGCTGTCGTTCACGACCTGGTCCGCCGGGCGGATGTAGTCGTCGCGAGCTACAAGAGAGGCGATGCAGCTCGGTTTGGAGTGGACTTCCGCACGTTGTCGGACCTCAACGCGCGCCTGGTCTACGCCGAAGTCACCGCCTATGGAGATGACGATTCGCGTGTGGGCTACGACGCGGTCATCCAGGCGGAGACCGGATTCACGAGCATGAACGGGACCGAGGAGAGCGGACCGCTCAAGATGCCCGTCGCCCTGATGGACCTGTTGGCGGGTCATCAGTTGAAGGAGGGGATCCTGGCGGCCCTGTTGCAGCGTTCCGAATCGGGGCGTGGCCGACGGGTATCCGTTTCGCTTTTCGAGTCCGGCGTGGCGTCCCTGGCGAACCAGGCCTCCAACTGCCTGATGACCGGGGTGGTGCCGCAGCGTCTTGGTTCCGCTCACCCCAATATCGTGCCTTACGGCACCTCATATCGATGCAGGGACGGGGGCTACATCGTGCTTGCGGTCGGCTCGGACCGGCAGTTTCACCGGCTCGTACGCTGTCTGGGTGATGAGGGGCTCGCGGCCGATCCTCGTTTCTCGACCAACGCCGAGCGGGTGCGAAACCGGGCCGAGACCGAGACCCGTTTACGTGCCCTGGTGCAACAGTGGGATCGGCGGCCCCTGTTCGACCGTCTCCGGGCGGAAGGAGTACCGGTCGGCGAAGTTCGCGATGTCCGGGAGGCGCTAGGCGATCCACTGGGTGCGCCGCTCGTCCTGTCCGATGCTGCCGGCGCCTCCGCGGTTCGAACGAGGGTATTCAGGGAGGACGCCGAGGCGGCGATCGAACTGACCGGTCCACCGGCGCTTTCCGAGCATGCCTACCCCGTGCTGTCCGATCTTCTCGGGTATTCGGACGATCGAATCGAAGAGCTGGTTCGAGGAGGGAGCGTAGCGATGTCGGATCAGGGAGAGGATCTGTGACCGACTGCGAACGATACGTCTTCGACCGGGCCAGCCGCCCAACCCTCCCCGTCGTGGGCCTGACAGGTCTTTTTCCTGTCAGGCGAGTCTATTGCGTGGGACGGAACTACGCGTCTCACGCCAGGGAGATGGGAGGCGATCCGGACCGCGAGGCCCCTTTCTTCTTCTCGAAGCCGGCTGACGCGGTCGTGCCAATGGGTGGGGCAATGCCCTATCCGCCAGCCACCCATGAGCTGCATCACGAGGTCGAACTGGTTCTGGCACTCGACGCGGGCGGCGCGAGCCTGGCGCCGGAGCGGTGCCGGGATCTGATCTACGGCTATGCCGTCGGCGTGGATCTCACTCGCAGGCAGCTACAGCGCGAGGCGAAAGCCGCTGGGAGGCCCTGGGACATGGCCAAGGGATTCGATCGGTCGGCTCCCTGCTCAGCCGTCGCCCGCTTCCAGGACGTGGGGCATCCGCGAAGCGGCGCCATTGGCCTGAGCGTGAACGATGAAGTGCGCCAGGCTGCCGACCTCGCCGACCTCGTCTGGTCGCCGGAGGAGACTCTGTCACACCTGTCGCAACTGGTGGAGCTGGCAGCGGGCGACCTCGTGTTCACCGGGACTCCGGCCGGTGTCGGTCCCATGCTTCCGGGAGACAGGTATCGTGCCTGGATCGAGGGGGTGGGCGAGGTCGAGGGGCGAGTGCTCCCCCCCATGGAGCAGCCGGCTGCCACAGTCAGCTAGAGGAACCGGCCGCGGTCCTCTGGCTCGGGGACATGGC
>JAMJQV010000040.1 GCA_023554435.1 Gemmatimonadota bacterium
GTGGCGCGGCAGGCCCTCAGCGACCTCGCCGTGCTCGGCTTCGACGCCTCCTACGCCTTCGGTCGCGAGGACGAGGTGCGACCGATCGACCACCTCGTCGGTGCGGCGGCGGGTTGGGGCGGGCTGCCGCGGAGCGCGGCCATGTACCAGATCAACAGCGTGGACGCGAACGACGGCGAGACGCCGCACGCGGTCACCGTGCGGGACGTTCCGGTGCGAGCATTCTGGTCGGTCACGGTGTACGACGCCGACGGGTATCTCGAAGCGAACGACCTCGGCGTCAATAGCTACAACGACTTCTCCGCCGAGCCGAACGACGATGGCTCGTACACGCTGCACTTCGGCGGCTGCGAAGACGGCCGGATCAACTGCATCCCGACCTCACCTGGCTGGAACTACGTGGTGCGCATGTACGAGCCGGGCCCTGAGATCCTCGACGGATCCTGGCAATTCCCGCGCCCGGAGCCGGCCCGCTGAGTCCAACGGTTGGGAGCAAGACCGGTTTCACCCTGTCAACGGCGGCGGAATCGCTACCGAGACGGATATTCACAGAAGTGATGGCTCGCAAGCCACTTACGTGTTTTGGCCAGCCTGTCAACCGCGATCTGGTGTCTCGAATGTATCCTGGAGCGCATTTTGCTCGTCTATTTAGGGTGAAGATGAAACCACTCCCGTTCAGCATGTGAACGCAATGTCGAGAATCCCGTTGCTACTCCCGGCCATCGCGCTGGCCGCGTTCGCGTGTGGTGGCGATCCAGATCTGTCCAGTCCCACGGAAGCAGGGGACGATCCCGCGGCTTCCGCTGTGGCAAGTATTGAGCTGGAAGGGGCAGTAGTGATGCTCTGGGACAGGGGCGTCAGTACGCAGCTCGCTGCCACGGCGATGGACTCACGAGGGCAGGTCATACAAGGAGTGGTCTTCGAGTGGAGCTCGAGGGATCCGACCGTAGCTACTGTTGTCGATGGAGAGGTCAGGGCGGCCGGAGACGGATGGACTGTGATCACGGCCTCCGCCGGTGGAACGAGCGAGAGCGTATCCATCGTGGTCGCCACACCGGACGGTCCCAAGGACCGAACTGATTGCATTGCCTGTCACGCGGACGCCTATCTGGGCCAGCACGGTGGCTCGAGCACCCCCGAGACGTGCCTGCAGTGTCACACCGGCCCCGCGTGGACCGGCGGAGACTTCGATCATACAGCGGTTTCAAACGGATTCGAGCTACTTGGCGTCCACGCGGTCCTCAGTTGCGCCGCCTGTCACGAGGCCGACGGCACGCCGCTATACCCGGGAGTGGGCGACGACCAGTGCGTGGCCTGCCATCAGTCCGATTACGATGGCCAGCACGGTGGCTCGGGCACTCCGACCACATGTCTCCAGTGTCATACGCGCGACGCCTGGTCCGGGGGCGGTTTTGACCATTCGACGGCCTCCAGCGGCTTCGACCTGTTGGGTGCTCACACGTCGCTGGCATGCACGGCCTGTCACGAGGCCGACGGCACGCCGCTATACCCGGGAGTGGGCGACGACCAGTGCGTGGCCTGCCATCAGTCCGATTATGACTTGGAGCACTCGGGTTCCGGGTATCCGACCACGTGCCTCACATGCCATACGCGTAGTGAGTGGTCGGGGGCGGACTTGGATCACGACGCGCAGTTCTTCCCGATTTCGGTTGGAAAGCACCAGGGCAAGTGGAGCGGGTGCGTCACGTGCCATACGGACGCCGCCGACTACTCGAACTTCACGTGTTTCGCCTGCCACCAGCACAATCAGAGTCGGATGGACGACAAGCACTCCGACGTATCGGGCTACACGTATGACAGCGATCGCTGCTATGCGTGCCATCCGACCGGTCAGGGTGACTGAGACCGAGGACGTTCCCTCGGGGTGAGTCCAGTTCGTGGACCGGAGACCTGAATCCAAATATGGCGGATCCCTCAACTCACGAGGGGTCCGTTCTTCATCCTGCGTCCTCCTCCCTGATGGAATGGACGCCGGCACACCGCCGTCTGATATTCACAGGAGTGCGGTCCGAGAGACCGCCATGTGCTCAGGCTCCGGATTAAGCGGTGGACGCCATGACATTCCGCGCGACGGCGAAGCTGGCGCGATTTCTCATCCTCGCGCTTCTGGTGGGGGGCTGCGCCGAGGAAGTGGAGATCCCTGTATATCGGCTCGTGCCGCTCGAGACCCGCGACATCGTTCTCTCGGCGGAGGCTGCCGGCACGATCGAGCCGGTGACGACCATTGAGGTCAAGTCGAAGGCATCGGGCGAAATCATCGAGATCGCCGTCGAGACGGGCGACCGGGTAGTCCGCGGAGACCTGCTGGTACGTGTCGATCAGCGCGTGGCCCGCAACGCCCTGACCCAGAGCGAGGCCGACCTCGAGGTCTCAGAGGCGCAGCTCGACAACGCGCGAGCGCAGTTCGAGCGATCAGAGGCGCTACACGCTACCCAGTACATCTCGGACGAGGAGTACGAGGCAGCGCGCCTGGCGTTCGCCAACGCTAGGGCGTCGCTCGTGCGGGCCGAGCGCAACCTCGAAGACGCCCGCATCTCGTTCGAAGACACCGAAGTCAGGGCCCCGGCGGCCGGAATAGTGCTCAGTAGGAACGTGGAGGTCGGTTCGGTGATCCAGTCCGCCAGTCAGAACGTGAGCGGGGGCTCGGTTCTTCTCAGGATGGCTGACCTGGACACGGTACAGGTGCGCACGCTGGTGGATGAGACCGACATCGGGAAGTTGTCAGCCGGCCTTCCGGTCACGATCACGGTGGACGCCTTTCCGGGACGCGACTTCACCGGGAGCGTACTCAAGATCGAGCCGGAGGCGCTCGAGCAGCAGAACGTCGTGATGTTCCCCGTGCTCGTGAGAATCGGCAACCAGGAAGGGCTTCTCCGCTCGGGCATGAGCTGCGAAGTCGAGATTCACCTGGGCTCGGCCGAGGGAGTCCTCGCGGTTCCGAACGCGGCCCTCCGCACGGACGGCGATGTCGCGTCGGCCGCCCAGGTGCTCGGGCTGGACATGGCGGTCGTTCGCGAGCAGTTGGAGGCCGGGCCCCGTGCGCGTCCAGCCGCGGCTCCGTCGGGTCAGTCGTCCGCTGCCGCAGGCGGAGAGACGATCACGTTTCGCGATCGCGAGATTACGCTTCCCGAGGGTCTGACGGCGGCGGAAGTGCAGCCGGTGCTCGACAAGATCCAGAGCGGCGGTTTTCAGTCGATGACCGAGGAGGACCGCGCGATCATGGCGCGTGTGCGTGAGGCGGGCGGAATGGGCGGTCAGCGGGCTGGAGGTCAACGTCCGGGCGGGGCAGGGGGGCAGCGTCCCGGAGTCGCAGGGGCGCAGCGTCCTGGCGGTGCGCTCGGCCAACCCACAGGGGAAGGAGCCCCCGGATCGGCCGCGTCTCAGGGAGAGGCCGATACGGAGGCCGGGGAGTTGCCGGTCGGCCGCACCACGATCACCGATCTGGCCGGTCGCTACGTCGTGTTCGTCATGCGAGGCGGTGTGCCGACGGCCGTCCGGATCCGGACGGGACTCACGGACATGGACTATTCCGAGGTGCTGAGCGGATTAACGGTCTCCGACAGTGTTCTCGTACTTCCGAGCGCAGCCCTGGTGCAGTCGCAGCAGGAGCTGCAGGAGCGGATCGAGCAGCGCACCGGGGGAGCCATGCCCGGGATGACCGGCGGCGGCCGACCGCCCGGACGCTAGAGCGCCATGGAAACGATCACCGTAGCGCTCGCGGCCATACGCGCCAACGTGCTCCGTTCGGTGCTCACCATGCTGGGCATCATCATCGGTGTGGCGGCCGTCATCACCATGGTGGCCCTCGGATCGGGAGCCCAGGCGGCGATCGAGTCCCAGATCCAGGCGCTCGGAACGGATCGGTTGTCGGTCTATCCGGGCCAGTCGTTCCGTCGCGGAGTGGCCAGCAGCAGCCGGGTCAGCCTCACCACCGACGACGCGGCGGCCCTGGCGGCCGATGCCCCGGCTCTCGCAGCGGTCGTGCCCGAACTGTCCAGCAATTTCCAGATCAAGTTCGGAAGCCGGAACGCGAACATTCGCGTGCTCGGGACGACGCCCGACTACGTGACGGTGAACAACATGGAACTGGTAGCCGGCCGCAATCTGACCCGGAGCGACGGCGAGGCGCGCAGACGGGTGGCGGTACTCGGGAGCGCAGTCCCGGACATGGTCGAAGCGAACGGGCCGTCGATGATCGGCCAGGAGCTGGTCATCCGGGGCCTCAGGTTCGAGATCGTGGGGCTGCTGGCGGAGAAGGGCGGCCAGGGGTTCTCCAATCCGGACGAACGGATCCTGATCCCGCTCGAAACCGGGCAGTATCGCGTTCATGGATCCGATCGGATCAGCTCGCTTACGGCACAGGTGGTCCATCCGGACTCGATCACCGTGGCGATGATCGGTATCGAAGGAGTGCTTCGCCGCGAGCACGGGATCCGGCCGGGCGCCGATAACGACTTCCAGATTCGTACGGGCACCGAGTTCCTCACGACGGCCCAGGAGGCGACGGAGACCTTCACGTTCCTGCTGGCGGGGATCGCGGCCGTGAGCCTGCTGGTCGGTGGGATCGGCATCATGAACATCATGCTCGTATCCGTCACCGAACGAACCCGTGAAATCGGACTCCGGAAGGCGGTCGGCGCCAGGCGCAGAAACATCATGTTTCAGTTTCTCGTCGAGGCCCTGACCCTCTGCATGCTGGGAGGGGTGATCGGTGTGCTCGTCGGAGCGGGTGGGGCCGAGGCCCTGCACCGGCTCAAAGACTGGAACACGCTGGTCTCGCTCCGCGCGGTGGTGCTCGCGTTCGCCTTCAGCGCGGCCGTGGGGGTTTTCTTCGGCATGTGGCCCGCCCAGCGGGCGGCCCGACTGGATCCGATCGAAGCCCTGAGGCACGAATAGACGCCGCGGGCCGTGACCCGCGTTTCCGGCGACCAGGGGCACCGCACCGCGCCCCGATCGCAGTGTTGCATCAGCGCCACAGTCCGATCTGCGGCAATCCAAGATGCGACCTCGATCGCCCCATCCTCTGTCCTGAGACCTCTGGCGGGACTCTCCGAATACGTTGATTTCATGAGCCCTTTCGAGGGTCACTGACTCGGACTGGCCGACCGTCCTCTCCGCGCCACGGATATCGGGCACACCGCTTGCCCCTCACTCCGGCGAGTTCGAGACCGTTCACAACAAACAGCCAGCCTGGAGATATCGGTGCCGTCTTCGAACGGATCCGAAAGAGACCTGGTTCGTCGGGCCACCTCTCGGCGCGAACCGCGACGCCCGCTGGTGGCTCGATCGAACCCCAGCGAGCCGGAGGAGTTGCTGCTGTCACTGGTGCGTCGTGATGCCGCGACGGCCGTGTCCAGCGACCGCCTGTCGCGCCTCACGGATACCGGTTTCCGGTCCGCGTTTCACTCGGTCATGGCGGGGCACGGCGTGATAGGCCTGGCCCTCACGGCGCTTCGTCGCTGCGAGGCGTTCGGAGGCGTGGATCATGAGACGCGCGAACGGGTCACGGCCCCTCTCCGTCCGTTCGCGTTTCAGGCTGCCCTGTGGGATGCGGAGCGGGATCGGCTCCTCGATGCGCTGCGCACTCACAGCCTCGTACCCGTGGTCCTGAAGGGGGGAGCCCTCCGGTTGACCGTCTACTCCGAGCCGGCCGAAAGGCTCTCAGGCGATCTCGATCTATTGGTGCCTGCTCACCGAGTCCGGGACGGTCTCGAGGCGCTGGCCGCGGCGGGGTACGTCGACCATTGGACCGACTACGCCCGGAAGGAGCACGTCCGCCACGGCTATCACCTCTCGCTGTCCCACAGAAATGGATTCGAGGTCGAACTGCACTGGGACCTGGCTCCCCGTGGAGAGGGCTTCCGATTCGATCCTGCCGCGTTTCTCAATCGATCGGTGCTGTACCCGCGGGAGGGCGCTCCGCCCGTGCGGGTGCCGTCGCCGGAGCACATGGTGCTTCACCTGGCAGACCAGGTTCGCGAGGACTCCTTCTCGAAGCTCAAGCGGCTCGTCGATATCGATCGTGTCGTCGCGATTGCCGAGGATTCCGGCCACGACATGGACTGGGGCTACCTGGCGCGGCAGGCACGGCAGGGCGGCCACCAGGCGGTCGTGGGACTCGCGCTGCAGCTCTCCCGGCGCCTGCTCGACACGCCGGTGCCGGCGGAGGCGGTACGAAGCCTGGAGGTCGATCCGCTCGTCCGCACCCACATCTCCATGCTGCGGCCCGAGGCCTTCATCCTGACCCAGCAGGCGTTCAGAAGCACGGTGGCTCGTCGGGCCCTGCACCTGTGGCTCCAGCCCGGCTGGGGAACCCGGGTCCGCTGGGCTCGTCGGATCATCGGAGGGAGCGCGAATCCGATGGCGCACGTCTACTCCGCGCGCAGAGGTGTGGTGATCAGCCAGACCATCCTGGCCAGGACCCGGCGGGTGTTCAGCCTGGTGAAGGTGGGGGCGTACCACGGTCTGCTTCACCTCGCCACCCTTCGCGGTGTCACGTCCGGGACGTCCGCGAAGAGATCCTCCTTCTGGCCTGACCGGCAACCGCGTGTCCGCACAACGTCCAACTTCAAGCGCCTCACGAAAGGGATCCCGTGGACTTCCCCGGCAAACACTACCTCGTAAGCCTGTTTCGCCGGAGGAAGGGCCTTCTCTTCCGGTTCTTGGCCACGACGGTCGCCACGTCTCTCCTGTCGATGGCGGCGATCCTCCTGATCCGGGAGTTCCTGGACGGGGTGCTGGGCAACGGAGGCGGGATGGCCGCATGGGTCGCGAGCGCTTTCGGCCCCACCGCGGCTCTGTGGTTCGTGGCGACGCTGCTGATCGCGACCTACGTGGCCAGCAGCCTGGTGACCTTCGACAACCAGGTCACACAGCAGCGAATCGTGAAGGTGCTGGAGCTGGGCATGATGGAGAAGCTGATCCGGCACATTCTCGGGCTGTCGGTTCCGTTCTTCGATCGCCAGAGCCACGGCGACATCATCCAGGCGATCCGGACCGACGTGTCGCAGCTCCGGACCGTGGTCCTGGCCATGGCCCGTTTCGTACTCAACACGTGCATGGTGGTGGCGCTGTTCGGGGCCGCGCTCCTGCTCAGCGTGCGTCTCACGCTCTGGTCGCTCGTGGTTCTGCCGCTCGCAGTGATCCCGATCGTGCTGACGGCGCGCCGCATACTCGCCCGCTCGTTCGCCGTCCGGCGCACTGGCTACGTGCTCTACGACGTGATCCTGCAGCTGTTGCAGGGTATCCGGGTCATCAAGGTCTTTCAGGGAGAGGATGCCGAAGCCAACGCGGCCGTGGAGAAGGGCAGGGCCTACTTCGATCAGTTGATCGAAATGGTGCGCGTCCGCTCGCTGGCTTCCGTGTACCTGGGCTCGCTCTCCGGTCTGGGCATCGTCGTGGTGATCGTGGTCGGCGGCTTCGATGTCATGAATGGTCGCCTCGAATGGCCCTCCCTGCTGGCTTTCCTCATGGCTTTGCGCTCGATCCACGGCCCGCTGAACCAGGTCAACGCCACGTACGTCACGGTGAAGAACAACGCGGCGGCCGTTCAGCGGATCGGAGAGATTCTGGAGGCACGTCCCGAGGTCGTGGACGTGCCGGGCGCCCGGCCGCTCGAGGGCAAGCCCAGGACGGTTCGTTTCGACGAGGTCTCCTTCTCGTACGGGGACGAACAGGTGCTCGAGCGCGTGTCCTTCGAAGTCGACGCGGGGGAGACGATCGGTATCGTCGGACCCTCGGGTGCCGGGAAGACGACGCTGCTAAACCTCATCGCGCGATTCTACGATCCCTCGTCCGGTCGTGTCCTGCTCGACGGCCGCGACCTTCGAGACATTCGACTTTCGGACCTGTACGACAGGATCGCCGTCGTCACACAGGACCCGTTCCTGTTCTCCGCGTCGGTGGCCGACAACATCGCATTCGGCCGGGACGGCGCCTCCCGCGAGGAGATCGTCGCTGCCGCCAGGGCTGCCGGGATCGACGAAGAAATCCAGGCGTTGCCGGATGGCTACGACACGTTGATCGGGATCGGCGGACACGGCCTCTCGGGTGGACAGGCTCAGCGGGTATCGATCGCCCGCGCCCTGCTCAAGGACGCTCCCATCCTGCTGCTCGACGAAGCCACATCGAGTCTCGACTCGATCTCCGAAGTCCGCGTACAGAAGGCCATCGACCGCCTGATGGAGGGTCGCACCACGTTCATCGTGGCGCACAGGCTCTCCACGCTGCGGAACGCCGGCAAGCTCGTGGTCCTGGATGCCGGGTGCGTCGCGGGGGTCGGCTCGCACGATGAGCTGCTGCGGGAGTGCCCGCTGTACGTGCGGCTGTGCGGGGCTCAGAACGTGGCTGGCCAATCGGAAGATACGGTTCCGCCAGCTTCGGGCCGTCCCATTCCGATCACCGCAGTACGGTAAGGAGGCCGGCATGAGACTTCTATTCCTGCAGGAGACGTTCTGGCCTTCGGTCGGCGGCATTCAGGTTCTCAGCATGCGGGCCCTCGTCCGGCTACAGCAGAGGGGCTACGAGCCCGCGGTCATCTCGACCTTTGCCGGCGAGGATGTGCCCGAGCAGGATGAAGTGGAAGGAATCCCCGTATATCGACTTCCCCTACGCCAGGCCCTGGAGAACCGGGATCTCGAGTCGATCATTCGATGCCGTAAGGAGCTGGCGCGGCTGAAGAACGAGCTTCGCCCCGACATGATCCAGCTCAATTTCTCGGGCCCGAGTGGCTATTTCCTTCTGGCCACGGCTCAGCACGCCGATCCGCCCCTCGTGATGGCAGTGCGGCATCCCCTGGACAGGATGACCGAGAAGGCGGACAGCCTGGTGAGCCGTCTCTTGCGGGCCTCCACCTGGGTAACCGGTAACTCCCGCTCGACGCTCGCCGAAGCGATCGCGGCGGCTCCTGAAATCGAGCCCAGAAGCTCCGTGATCTTCAACGGCCTAAAGGTACCCGAGCAGCCGCCGACGAGACTGTCGTTCGACCCGCCAGAGCTGCTCTGTCTCGGAAGGCTGGTCTACGACAAGGGATTTCACGTCGCAGTGGAGGCGTTCGCTTCCGTCCGCCGTCGGTTTCCAGAGGCTCGCCTCACCATCGCCGGAGACGGACCGGAGCGAGCCGCTCTCGAGGCACAGGCGAAGTCGCTCGGTCTCGAGTCCGCCGTGCGCTTCACGGGCCTGGTCGATCCGAAGGACGTGCCGGGGGTCCTGAACCAGGCGTCCCTGGTGCTGATGCCCTCACGCGAGGAGTCGTTCGGCCTCGTGGCCCTCGAAGCCGGACTGATGGGGCGGCCGGTGATCGCCTCGGA
>JAMJQV010000322.1 GCA_023554435.1 Gemmatimonadota bacterium
CTGACGGTGGGCTGCAACCAGGAGGGCCGCCAGGCCTACCTGGAGGCGGGCTGCGACGAGTGCCACGGCGTGGACCTGAAGGGAACGCGCACGGGCGGTCCTCCCATCGCGGGCACCCGAAAGCACTGGAACGTGGACCAGTTGCTCCTGTACTTCGCGAACCCCGACAGCGTCGCGGATGTGAATGACCGTCTGCGCGAGCTCAGGTCCTACTACGAGTCCGGGATGGCCCCGCTGAAGCTGGCGGACCCGGCAAAGCGCAGGGCGCTGGCGAAGTACGTTCGCCGCTGGTAGCCGGAACGGGCGGCGTTCAGGCGAATAGACCCGGTCAGGTCAGTCGGACGGTTCCCGCTCCCACCAGATATCGGGTTCCGCGGGCTCCGCACGCGGCCGGGCCGGGACACCGAGCCTTTCGAGTTCTGCCAGAACCGCTTCCACGGCGCCGGGCACGGCGCCGCGCACCGCGTCGGTGAGCCGCGGCTCGTAGCCGGTCTCTGCCGGGATTACCCCCACCACCAGGACATGCGTCGGCGACAGGTCGTGAAGCTCCAGGGCGAGGAGGGTCTCCTTGAGGCCTGGATCGTGGGGCGACGTGCGCTGCGCGGGAGGGTGCTTGAGCAGCTGCTCGCGATCGTACAGTCGCAGCTCACCGGGCTCGCCGTCCGAGCGGACCGTATCGACCACGATCAGCGAGTCCTGTCCCTCCAGGTACGGACTCAACTGCAGGCCGGGAGTGCCGAGGTCGAGCACCTGCACGCTCTCATCGAACTCCCAGCCCGCCAACAGGGTCTGGATGACGAAGGGCCCCAGCCCATCATCCTGTGAAAGGATGTTGCCGAGGCCCATCACCGTCACCGCCATAGGCTGAACGACTCCGGGGCGGTCAGAGGGCCTTCACCTTCGCGATTTCCTTGCCCTCCGGGTCCAGGGTGTGGATCGCGCACGCCAGGCACGGATCGAACGAGTGCACGGTCCTCAGAACCTCGAGCGGAAGCTCCGGATCGGCAACCGGGTTGCCCATCAGCGAGGCTTCATACGGTCCCTGGCGTCCCTGGGCGTCTCGCGGACCGGCGTTCCAGGTCGACGGGACGACCGCCTGGTAGTTCTTGATCTTCCCGCTATCGATCACCACCCAGTGTGACAGGGCCCCACGCGGCGCTTCGTGGAATCCGAAGCCCCGCTGCTCCCCGGAGGGGAACTCGGGCGGGTTGAAGATATCGGTGTCGCCGGAACCGATGTTGTTGACCAGCAGACCCCAGTGCTTGTACGCCAACTCGGCCAGCACCGCGGTGCGAACGGCGCGAGCGAGGTGACGGCCCAGGGTCGAGTGCAGATGCTGCAATCCGAGCTGCACGCCCGCCATGCTGGATGCCTGCGAGACCGCGGCGTCCACGTACTTCCGGGTCAGCTCGTGGCCCGCGGCGTATCCGACCAGGACCTGGGCCAGTGGCCCCACCTGCATCGGCTCGTTGGCGAAGCGTGGCGACTTCACCCAGGAGTACTTCCCGTTGTCCTGGAATTCCGTATACATCGGGTCCGTGGTCTCCTCCCACGGGTGCTTCTGCCAGTCGCCGTCGTACCACGAGTGGGCGATGCCCTCCTGAACGTTGTCGCGGAAGTACTCGTCGTTGAACGAACTGATCGGCTGGTACGTGCCGACATCGCCGTTCATGATCGTGCCGCCGGGGAAGTCGAATTCCGTTCCCGCCGCGTTGAGGGGCAGGTCGGGCACGGAAAGGTAGTTCTTCACGCCGGCGCCGTATCCGAGCCAGTCGGGATACATCGAGCCGACCGCGATCACGTCCGGCACGTAGACCTCGCGTACGAACCGGCTGACCTCGTCCAACAGGCTCTTGATCGCGTACAACTTGTTCATGTTCAGGGTGGCTTCGTTGTCCAGGTTGATCGCGTTCGCGACCCCACCCACGGCCAGGTTCTGGATGTTGGGCGTCTTGGACCCGAGGATGGCCACGATCTGGTTGGCCTTCTTCTGGTAGTCCAGCGCCTGCAGGTAGTGCGCCGTCGCCAGCAGGTTCACCTCCGGCGGCAGCTTCATGGCCGGGTGGCCCCAGTAGCCATTGGCGAAGATCCCCAGCTGCCCGCTGTCGACGATCCCTTGCACGCGCGCTTGCGTCTGCTGCATCACCTGGACGCTGTTGCCCGGCCAGTCGGACAGGCTCTGCGCGATCTGCGCCGCCCGCCGTGGATCGGCGCTCAGGGCGGATACGATGTCCACCCAGTCCAGTGCCGACAGGTGATAGAAGTGCACGATGTGATCGTGCATCGCGTGCGCGCACAGGATGATGTTGCGGATGTACTGGGCGTTCATCGGGATCTCGAGATTCAGCGCGTTCTCGATCGTGCGGACCGAGGTGATCGCGTGAACCGTGGTGCAGACCCCGCAGAAGCGCTGCGTGAACAGCCAGGCATCGCGCGGATCCCTTCCCTCCAGGATGGTCTCGATGCCGCGCCACATCTGACCGGATGCCCAGGAATTGCGGACCGTCCCGCCATCGACTTCGACGTCGATGCGCAGGTGGCCTTCGATACGCGTGATCGGGTCAACGACAATGCGTGCCATCTGTCACTCCTCAGGCTTTCGCGGCCGCGGGAGGGCGACCGGTCAGGATGGGGAACCGCTTGATGATCACTATGTAGGCAGCGATCTCGAACGCTACGAGACCGACGGTGATCAGGATCTCCGGTATGGCCGGGAAGTAGCTCCAGTGGTCCCCCGGCTGGAAAGCGAACCAGTACGCTGAGAAGCGGTACAGGGCGCCTCCGAACACGATCATCAGCGAGGCCCGGAACAGGTATGTCCTGTCCAGCCGCTTCGCCTTGTTCATCAGCATGAGGGCCGGCACCAGGTGGAGCATGACCTCTAGCAGGAACAGGACGCTGAACACGTCGAATGCCAGCACGTAGTCCAGTTTGCCCTGCCAGATGGTGTCGCCCACCCGAATCAGCACGTACGCGAGAAGCACCACGACCATGGCGTCACCCAGGCCCGCCAGGACCCGTGTTTCACCCGGCCGTTTGTACACCGTCCGCGAGACCATGGTCTCCATGATCGTGACGCCGTACCCCATCCCGATGCAGGAAACGAGGAACAGGAACGGAATCCACGTCGTGTACCACAGCGGGTGGAGCTTCGGGCCGGCGAGCAGGATCATGTTGCCGAGACTCGACTGGTGCATCGTCGGTAGCAGCATGCCGAGCGCGATCAGCCAGGGCATCGCTCGCATGATCCTCGGCGTGGCGGCAGCGGCGAACCTCTTCCAGAACGAATCCGGGCCCTTGGCCCACTGTTCCAGGAACGCCGGCGACAGTTCGATCCACAGCACGAACGTGTACAGCATGATGCAGAGAGCGACCTCGAGCTGGATCGAACTCAGGTTCCAGGTCCAGAAGAAGATCGGAAGCTTCCACGTCCACCACACGCGTC
>JAMJQV010000323.1 GCA_023554435.1 Gemmatimonadota bacterium
GCACGTCCTGCCGTTCGCGAAGCAGCGACTGGAAGCTCTCGCGGATCATGACTGGCGGCCAGCTGCCGGGGTCGAACGAGGCCGTGTGGTGCGCTTCCCGTGGGTGGCGAGGGCAGCCTCCAGCAGGACCAGCGCCAGGGCGATGGCCAGCAGGTAGGGCGACGCGAGCCAGCCCCGGCGGTTGCCGTACATCGATGCATTCCACTCCGCCTCCGAGCGTGCCTCCACGACGTCGGTCGAACCGAGGACCCGGCCCAGGTCGCTGGAGGAGGCCGGCCGAAGGTCCGACTCGGTAGCGGGCACGGTGGCTGCGAGCAGGGATGTTCCGCCATCTGCCATGTACACTGTGTGGATCCCCGCTCGCCACGGCACGTAGGGACTTCCGCCGTCGACCCGGATGCTGCCTCCATCGGGTCCGGCGACGGAGTCCGCCCCGGCGGGAACGGTCCAGGGCTGGCCGGCCGAGATCGGAGCCGGAAGGCTCCCGCCAAGGCCCGCCCATCGGAACAGCACGGCCTCCATCAGTGGGAGCATCACCGCCGTTACCGGCAACTCCGTCGATTCGGGAACCAGGGGGCCGCCTATGAGGACGTAGCGCTGGTCCGACACGTGCCCCGACACGATCCAGGGCGACTGATCGACCGTCTCCAGGAGGACCGTATCCGCTTCGACCCCGGTGCTCCGCAGGCGATGACGCCCCCGCACACGGATCGACTCGAGTCCAGGCACATCGTCGGAGGGGGCCAGGAACGTGCTCCCCGGGACATCCACTACATCGACCTTCCACGGCACACCCCGGCGACTCAGTTCGGCGTTGAACCGTGCCAGCAGTTCATCGTCCTCCGGGGGGGTGAGGATCCAGGCGGCCCCTGGCGTCACGGGGAGGCCGGCTGGTGAGACTCCCTCCACGAACCACGCCGCGGCATCGCTCGTGTCGTACTGGAGCTTCAGCTGCCCGGCCCTGTCGAGCGTCTCGAGGGCTCGCGCGACGTAGCTGTCCGCTGGTCCGATGTGCTTGATGACCGGAGGGTCCAGGGTCCGCAGGATGAAGTGCCGCCGGTCATCCGATCGGAGCCCCGAGGCCGGGATCTCAACCGAGACGGCGTGTTCTCCAGGCCCCGGATCCGCAAGACGGAAGACGGCCGTGCCGCCGGGTTCGGCCCGGACGATCGAGACCGTCTGTCCACTCACGCTGAGGCGCACTTCGAGCGTGTCGGGGGCCGGGTCACTCGAGGCCAGAACGGCGAACACCGCACCTTCGCCTCCCGGGCCCGGCGGAACCGGGCGCACCTCGACGACGGCCGCATTGGCCGGGCTCGCGTCGATCCGAGATGCCACGAGCCTGATATCGTCGGGGAGTTCGAAAGGAGGCCCGGGGAGGGAGGATGCCTGCAAGTCCGACAGCAGCACCACTTCTCGCGGTCGGCCCGACGCCGGCGGCAGGATGCGGAGGGCCTCTCGAAGCACGGCGCCGAGGTTCATCGTGGCGTCGGTCGCCTCGACACCCGCGATCGCGTCGGCTGCGTCAGTCGCCTGGACGCCGGATGCGCGGATTGGCCCCACCGCCGGCAGAACCCAGAACCGATCTCCCGATCGGGCGGCCCGGAGAAGCTCCAGCGCGCGCGAGCGCTGACGGTCCAGGAGGGTGACTTCCCCCAGGACACGGTTCATGCTTCCCGTGTTGTCGACCAGAAGGACGACATCCGTGGGAACGTGATCCGCGACGTCGCCGCGGCCCACCAGCGGTGCGGCAGCGGCTGCCGCGAGCATCAGCACGAGAGCCACGCGCGTAATCAGGAGAAGGCGATCCCGGAGCTTGAGAGCCCGAGCGCTTCGGTCCCTGGCCCGCCGCAGGTAGCGGATCGCCGGGAAAGCCAGCCTGCGCCGGGTGTCCCGTCGGAACAGGTGGAGCACGACGGGTAGCGCGGCCAGGGCGGCCAGGCCCAGGGCCCACGGGGCGAGGAAACTCATCCCAGGCGGGACCTCTTCTCCAGGTACTCACCGAGCACGCTTCCGAGCGGCGTGTCCGTGGTGAACAGGTGATAGTCCGCTCCCATCCGGCGGCATTCACTTCGCCACGAATGGACGGCCTCGGCAACGGCTCGTCGGTACTCGGGACGCAGCCCCGCGGAGTCCGTCCTGATCTCGGCCTCGTCCTCCGGGTCGAAGAACACCGCATCTCCGGCCTGCGGAAGGTCCCGCTCACCCGGGTCCATCAAATGGAACACCAGCACTTCGTGCCCCCGGTGCCGGAGAAAGTGAAGAGCCCGCAAGGTCTCATCAGGTTCCACCAGCAGGTCCGAGATCAGAACGACCAGGCCCCGGCGTCTCATGCGCAGGGCCACTTCGCGTATCGCACCACCGGCGTCCGTGGTCCCAGCTCCATGCAGGCCGGCCAGGGAACCAAGAAGCGTACCGAGGTGTCTGCGCGTGCCCCGTGGCTGGACTCGCGTTCGAATCCGGTCGTCGAACGCCAGCAGGCCCACCGCATCTCCCTGCCGCAGGAGCAGGTACGCGAGGGAGGCCGCCAGAAGACGGGCGTACTCCAGCTTCGAGAGGAGGCGACCGGGTGCCGAGGTCCAGTCCATGGACTGGCTGGTGTCCACGGCCAGGTAGGCCCGCAGATTCGTTTCTTCTTCGTACTGTTTGATGTAGTACCGGTCCGATCGGGCGTACATCCGCCAGTCCATGTGCCGCAGGTCGTCGCCCGGCACGTAGGAACGGTTCTCGGCGAATTCGACCGAAAACCCGCGGTGCGGCGATCGATGCAGGCCGATCAGAAACCCCTCGACTACCGAGCGGGCCACGAATTCGAGGTTGCCGAGCGCCGCCAGATCAGCCGGATTGAGCCGATCCACGGACCGCTGGCCTGCGGTCGCGCGACCTGTCGGAGCATTGCTGGCGGAACTTCTCACATCCATTCCGACTACTCGGGTGTTGTCATGTAGAGTGATGACGCGGCCTGGTCAGCCCCGGGGGCGTCCACTAAATGAACAGCCGGCGACTTCGTCGCAAGCCTGGCCCGACCTGCGGGCCGGACTGGATAGCACACCGGCCATGCGGCGAAGTTCCGGTACAATGTCGTGTCTGCCGTCGTCGCGCTGCCGGCGGCCCCGAATGTCGAGAAAGGACAGTATTCGATGCTCACGAGTGACTTGAGGAAGACCGTGTCGGTTACGATCACGGCGCTGTTCATGATGGTGTCCACGGCGTGTGGCCAGATGGCGGTGACGACGGACGAGGACGCGACGCGCGCCGCGGATCTGATCACACAGGAAAACCTCCGGCTCCAACTGGGCATCATCGCCCACGACTCCATGCGCGGCAGGGACACGCCGCGCCCGGAGCTGAACCAGACGGCCCGGTACATCGCGGGTCAGTTCCGGAGTTCGGGCTCGAACCCGGCGCGGGGGACAGCTACATCCAGACGTACCCGATGACGCGCATCAGTCCGGCCAGCG
>JAMJQV010000324.1 GCA_023554435.1 Gemmatimonadota bacterium
TGGGACACGGGCGATCTGGCCGTGATCGACCTGGTGAGCGGTGAGCTGCAGACGGTGGGAGCCAAGACCGAAGGATGGACGACATCAGACTGGGCCGAATCCTCGGTGTTTTCGCCGGATGGCAGAAAGATGGCCTACGTATGGTGGGATGACGGACTCGGAGACGATGGTGAGCCTGAGGGCTATTCCATTCGAACGATCGCTCTCGCTGGCGGCGAGTCGGAGGAACTCGTGCCGGTCGGCGTCGCCGACTACTTCCTGCTCGACGACTGGTCTGCTGACGGGTCATGGATTCTCGGTCGTTCCTGGAAACGCGGAGATCGGGAGACCCTGGTCAGAATCCAGGTTTCAGATGGACGGGTCGAAGAGATTCTCGACACTCCGGCCGGCGACTTCGTGAACGCGTCGATATCTGGCGACGGCAGACTCGTGGCCTTCACCGTGGATGCCGGGGCTGACGGACGGGACGTGTACGCGGCGAACAAGACGGGAGGTAGTCTGCAGCTCGTTCTCGGCGGCCAGGCGGATGACCTGCTGCTGGGATGGCTCCCGGACGGTGCCGGGCTCCTCTTCTACAGCGATCGCGGCGCCACGCGCGGGATCTGGGCTTTGTCAGTAAATGAAGACCTGCGCACCGGTGAACCACGTTTGCTCAAAGCCGACGTGTGGCGACTCGAGCCGCTCGGGTTCTCAAATGATGCATATTTCTATGGGGTCATAGTCGAAAATCGCCAGGTGTATACGGGCGCGGTCGACGTGCGGAACGGTGGATTCCTGCAGCCTCTCGGGCCGGTTCAGGAAGCCTCCGAGGGGTCCAGCACGAGCGGAGTCTTTTCTCCCGACGGTCAGTACGTCGCCTACAGGACCAGCACGGCCGGCAGCTATGCGGCGGCTCATGCGCTGGTCGTGCGCGCCGTCGGCGGCGACGACTTTCGTCGGATCGAGGGCAATCGTCCTCGACCCGTAGCCTGGACCGCGGATGGAAACGCCGTCCTCGCAGTGACGGCGCCCGAGGCCGATGAGCAACGCATGCACCTGACGCGCTTCGACCTGGCCACGGGTACCCACGCAATCGCCGGTCCCTCTCTCAGCGACCTCGGAGCGCTCTCGGCGGACGGGAAGTTCGCCTACGACTTCAGACGGGAAAGCTGGAATGCGATGAGGGTCGTGGAAGTGGAACTCGAGACCGGCGCGGAGCGGACGATCCTGGAAACGAACGCCGTGCTGGGGATCTCCGTATCGGTGGATGACGAGACCCTGGCGATAGTGACCGAGGACCGCGACAGCGGCACCCAGTTGGTGTCTACCTTGCCCGTGGCGGGGGGCGAGCCGACCGTAGTCTACGGTGCGGAGAGAGAAGAGGCGGTGCCCATGAGGATTCCGTTCGGTTCCGCACCTGCGTGGACACCCGATGGCCAGTACCTGCTCATCATCGACGGGCCTTCCATGATGCGCGTACCCGTCGCGGGGGGTGAAGCGGTCAAGCTCGTCGATCTGCCGGTGACCGGCTTGATCCGGCACTTCCGACTGAGTCCCGATGGCTCACGATTCGTGCTCGATGCCGGAAGCAGCAAAGGCGAAATCTGGATGGTCAAAGGCCTGCCGGGAGAGACCGCCGGATTCAAGCAACGGCGTCCCGAAGGAAAGTGACTCACGACTGAGGCGAGGCACGCGCGATGCCACTGGCTCTGGCGTGCCTCGCCTCGCTGGCTGTCGCCGGTTGATTCGATCCCTGCCCGACTTGCCCGCAGCCGCCGGGTGCCGCGATCTTCGCGCCCATGAACGAACCCCGCGGATTGAAGCAGTTCTTCGCCGAATTGAAGCGCCGACACGTGTTCCGCGTGACGGCGGTCTACGGCGCCGCGTGCTTCGCCATCCTGCAGGCGGCCGACATCCTGTTTCCCCGCATCGGTCTGCCCGATTGGACGGTGACGCTCGTGGCGGCGCTCGCTCTGGTAGGCTTTCCACTCGCCCTGATTCTCTCGTGGGCCTACGAGCGCACTCCGGACGGACTCCTCAAGACGGAACCCGCC
>JAMJQV010000325.1 GCA_023554435.1 Gemmatimonadota bacterium
CGGTACAATTCGACGGTAAGCGAGATGCCTGGGAACTCGAGAGGTTGGATCTGCGGACACATCGCTGCGGCGTCGATGTACACGGCATGCCCGCCGGGCGGCTGCACGATCGGAACGCCGGCCGCGCTGATGTGGTCCCCCAGGTAGGCGGTCGAGGCAATCCGGTACTTCTGGTAGTCCGGCTCGAGCGCTTCGTACAGGCCAACCGCAACGGCGTCGAGGTCCCGTCCGGCCAGTCCTCCGTACGTCGGGAAGCCCTCCGTCAGAATCAGGAGGTCCCGCTCCTGCGCGGCGAGGCTGTCGTCATTCGTGGCCAGGAAGCCGCCGATGTTCGCCATGCCGTCTTTCTTCGCCGACATCGTAGCGCCGTCGGCGTACGAGAACATCTCGCGAGCGATATCAATCAGCGGAGTGTCTTCGTACCCATCCTCTCGCTGCTGGATGAAGTACGCATTCTCCGCGAAGCGGCACGAGTCGATGTAGAACGGAACATCGTGCGCGCGGCAAATCTCTGAAGCCGCCCGGATGTTGGCCATCGAGACCGGCTGACCACCCCCCGAGTTGTTGGTGACCGTGATCATGGCCAGAGGGATTCTCCCGGGCGGGTCAGCCAGCACGCGCTCCAGGTCCTCGAGGTCGATGTTGCCCTTGAACGGGCCCCGGGTGGCGAGATCCGCCGCCTCTTCGCACGGAAGGTCCAGGGCTTCGGCGCCGGTGAACTCGATGTTGGCCCGAGTCGTATCGAAGTGGGTGTTGTTCGGGATCACGTCCCCGGGTTGGCACACGGTGCTGAACAGGATTCTCTCCGCAGCCCGTCCCTGGTGGGTCGGAATCACGTTTCGAAACCCGAAGATGTCCTGTACCGCCTCCTTGAAACGGTGATAGCTGTCACTTCCCGCGTACGACTCGTCACCACGCATGACGCCGGCCCACTGCTCGGCGCTCATCGCACCAGTGCCGCTGTCGGTCAGCAGGTCGATCAGGACGTCGCGGGCCTGCAGGCGGAACACATTGTAGCCGGCTTCGCGAATGTGCTCTTCGCGCTCGTCACGCGTCGTCATCCGGATCGGCTCGACGCTCTTGATCCGGAACGGCTCGATCACCGTGTGAATGGGTCTCGGATTGCGCATGTCCCTACAGCTCCAGCGTATCGGCGATGCCGCGCATCGCTTCGATGACGAAATCGATATGCTCGGTCAGGTCCTCACCGATGATCTCGGTGTACTCCCGGATTTCTTCCCGGTTCACCGCGGCGGCGAACGACCGGTCCTTCAGTTTCTTCTTCACCGACTTGGACTTGAGGTCCGAAATCCCGGTCGGCCTGACCAGCGAACAGGCGACTACGAACCCGGTGAGCTCGTCCACCGCCCGTAGCGTCCTGGCCATGAGGGTCTCGGGCTCGACGCCCGTGTGTTCGGCGTGAGCCATGACGGCATGGAGGATCTCATCGGGCCAGCCGTTCTCCCGCAGGATGGCGACGCCACTCGAGGGGTGTTCCTCGACCGGGCTCAAGGCCTCGTTGGGGAAGCGCTCGTAATCGAAGTCGTGGATCAGACCCGTGACGCCCCACAGATCCTCATCTTCGCCGTACTTGCGGGCGTAGGCACGCATCGCCGCTTCGACGGCGTACATGTGCTTTCTCAGGTTCAGGTTGTCCGTGTATTCCTGCATCAGCGCCAGCGCCTGCTCCCGGCTCGGCACGTCCGACATGGCTATCTCCTCTCCGTCGGCTCTTCGCGGTCTTCCGCATCCTCGAGCAATGCCGCTCGAGTCACGGTTCCGGAGCCGAAGCGCTCGGCCAGGGCGTCCACCGCCTCGGCCACCTTGATGTCCAATCCGGTATCCGGCACGAACATATCCGCCTGACCACTTGCCGCTCGATCGAGGGTCGAGAGCGTCACGCCCACCAGCCGGACGCGGCGCCGTGGCCGGTCTGCGGTCCGGAGCAGTTCACGGGCCACTGGCCAGATCTTATCGACCGTGTTGACCGGGCTCTCCAGGGTACGCTGCCGCGTAACCGTCTCGAAGCCCTCCCACCGAAGCTTCACCGTGACCGTGGCCCCGGCGAGCCTCTTTCGACGCAACAGGGCCGCCACCTGCTCCGTCAGGTCCAGCAGCGTGCGCTCCACCACCCGGCGGTCGGATACGTCTTCGCCAAACGTCGTTTCCTTGCCGAGCGACTTCCGCACGTGACCCGGTACGACGGGCCGGTCGTCGATTCCCCGACTCAGCCGGTGGAATCGGTCGCCCATCGAATCCCCGAACGCGCGGACCAGGACGTCGCGGTCGAGGCCGGCCGCGTCTCCAATGGTAGTGCACCCCAGCCGCCTGAAGCGTTCGAGTGCCTTCGGGCCGGCGCCCCAAAGTCGGCCGATGGGCAGGGGGGCAAGGAACTCGGCCTCGTCGCCCGGTCTCACGACGACCAGCCCATCGGGCTTGTCGAGATCGCTCGCGATCTTGGCGATGAACTTCGACTTCGCGCAGCCGATCGAGGCGGTGAGTCGCTCTTCCTTCCTGATCGCGTCCTTTATGAGGCTCGCGATCGCAGGTCCATCTCCGTACAGCCTTTCGCTGGCGGTCACATCGAGAAAGGCCTCGTCGATGCTGATCGGCTCGATCAGGTCGGTGAACCTCTCGAAGATCGCCTGAATCTGCTTCGAGACGTCCGCATACCGTCGCATGCGCGGGCGCAGGTAGACGGCCTTCGGGCATCGTCGCCAGGCCTCCGAGATCGGCATGGCCGAACCGATTCCGTATCGCCTCGCCGCGTAATTCGCGGTGGCCACGACTCCGCGTCCGCGGCCTTCCTTCGGCTCAGACCCGACGACCACGGGCTTGCCCCGCAACGCCGGGTTCTCGCGCTCCTCCACTGCCGCGTAGAACGCATCCATGTCCACGTGGAGGATGGCCCTCTTCCCCACCGTCACCACCTCATTCTATGCGGACGGCTCCTGTCCGGCTGCCAGTCGCTCCTCGACCACCCGGCGCAGGACGGCCGGGTAGTCGCTGATCAGTCCATCCACACCGATGTCCAGCAATCGTCTCATCTCGTCGGGCCTGTTCACCGTCCATACGAACACGCCTTTTCCCTGCCGGTGCATGCGGCGTACGAAACCGCGGGTCACGATCCGGAGGCCGTTCTTGCGGACAGGGACCATGGCGGCTGTGAGGTCCTCGGGGAGGCGCCGACTGATGCCCAGCTTGCCCCACAGGACGAAGCCCAGGAGATCCGTCTGGTAGGCGCAGCGCCAGCGCGCGGCATCACCCGCAGGTCCGACTTCCTCGGCGTTGAAACCGCCCACGATGATCCTGTCGAACTCGGGCCGTCCCGGCAGCCAGTCAGCCAGGAGTCGACCGGCGGCGGCGCTCTTCACTTCCAGGATTGCCGGCAGGTCCCCGATGGCCTCCATCGCTTCGTCCAGCGTAGGGATCTGCACGCCCGCCTCGCGGAACGGAAAGGTCTTGCCCTCATCGTTCGTGAAGCGGTAGCCCGCGTCGAACGATTGAAGCTCCACCAGCGTGCGCTGCTCGACCGGGCCGGTCCCGTCGGTGGTTCGATCGAGCGTCGGGTCGTGAATGACCACCAGCTCTCCCTCCCTCGAAGCGTGCAGGTCGATTTCGATGGCCTGCGCGCCGACTTCCACCCCGTGCCGGATGGCTGGAACCGTGTTCTCTGGAGCCACGCCCCGGGCTCCGCGGTGACCGATGATTCGGATGCCGCAATTGGGTCCAAACATGCTTGAAGAGTATCGTGCCGGCTGCGCCGATGTCCACCGTGACGTTAGCTTTCGGGCCGGGTCCATCAGCGCTGCCGGGCGACGAATTCAAGCAGGTCTGGCAGCGATCCATCCTTGCACGGGAGGGGTCTTGCGAGTCCTTGTCTGTCCCACGGCCTTCAAGGAGAGCCTGAGCGCCGGGCAGGTTGCCGACGCGGTCGCCGACGGAGTCCGGCGAGCACTGCCCGGGGCGGAGATCGATACCATGCCGGTGTCCGATGGTGGGCCGGGCCTCCTGGACTCTCTCCTGGAAGCCGAGGGCGGTGATTTGAGAGCGCACGAGGTGCACGGGCCGCACGGGGGCGCCGTGACCGCCCGATCACTCTGGCTCTCGCCGAGCCACGTCGTGATCGAGACGGCGGACGCCTGCGGTCTGCACCTGGTCCCAGAGATCAGCCGTGAGCCGATGCGTGCCGACACGACGGGTGTCGGGGAACTCGTCGCCGCGTGCCTCGACCAGGGCGCTACCGACATCGTGATGGGTCTTGGAGGGTCGGCGACGGTGGACGGGGGCACGGGACTCGCCCGCGTCCTCGGCTATCGATTCCTGGACGAGCACGGATCAGATCTTCCCCCGGGGGGTGGCTTCCTGGGGCTGTTGGCTCGGGTTGTGGACGGTCCACCGCTCGCGGAGCCGATCACCGTGACCGCGATCGCCGATGTCCGCGGTCCGCTCACCGGTCCGGATGGGGCCGCACGACGCTTCGGTCCACAGAAGGGAGCGAGCCCGGAGGCCGTCGAGATCCTGGAGGCGGGACTGACTCACCTGGGCGAGAGACTGCGCGAAGACCTTGGACGGGAGGTGGCGGACCTCCCCGGAGCTGGAGCTTCCGGGGGACTCGGGGCCGGCTGCGCCGCATTCCTGGGCGCGAACCTGGTTTCGGGCAGCGACTGGCTGCTGGAGCGGCTGGGCTTCACCCGAGCGCTGGACGAAGCCGATCTGGTGATCACGGGTGAAGGCGTCTGGGATGCCACCAGCGACCTGGGGAAGATCACGGGCGAGATCCTGCTGCGGGCGGGTGCGGCGGGTGTCTCCGCGTTCCTCGTGTGTGGACGGGCCGCGGGCCCGATACCGCCTGGCGTGACCGTCGTGGGCGCGGAGGAAGAGTGGCTCGACCGGGAAGACATATCTCGCCTGGTCGCGGACGCCCTCGACTGACGCTATCCTACCGGCTCCCTTTTTCGCTGAGGAAGGGATGAACGAAGTTCACGGAATCACGGGACGCGTCGAACAACGGAGGATGCGGTGAGCACCGATACGGGCCACCCGGAGAACCTGATGGACAAGCTGGTTTCCCTCGCCAAGCGCCGGGGGTTCATCTTTCAGTCGTCCGAGGTCTATGGCGGCGTGGGGGCGGTGTACGACTACGGTCCCCTTGGCGTCGAGTTGAAGAAGAACGTGCGGGAGGCCTGGTGGGCGGAGATGGTGCACCGCCGTGACGATGTCGAGGGCCTCGACGCCGGCATCCTGATGCACCCCGAGGTCTGGGTGGCGAGCGGCCACGTCGAGGGGTTCACGGACCCTCTGATCGAGTGCCGCAATTGCCACCGTCGTTTCCGGGCCGACCACGTGGAGGGCGATCAATGCCCGACGTGTGGAGTCACCGGCCAGTTCACCGAGCCCCGCAACTTCAACCTCATGTTCAAGACGTTCATGGGGCCGGCGGAGGACTCGACCGCCGAGGTGTACCTGCGGCCAGAGACCGCGCAGGGGATCTTCGTCAATTTCAAGAACGTGCTCGACAGCTCGCGTCAGAAGGTCCCGTTCGGCATCGCCCAGGTGGGAAAGGCGTTCCGCAATGAGATCACCCCCGGAAACTTCACTTTCCGGACGCGCGAGTTCGAACAGATGGAGATGCAGTTCTTCGTCGAACCCGGCACGGACGAGGAGTGGTACCACACCTGGAAGGAGCGTCGCCTGGAGTGGGTCAAGTCGCTCGGCATCAGGGCGGACCGGCTGCGACTGGAGCCGCACGGGCCTGACGAGTTGGCACATTACGCCAAGGATGCGGTGGACATCGAGTACCGGTTTCCGATGGGTTGGCGGGAGTTCGAGGGAATCCACAACCGGACGGACTTCGACCTCTCGCGGCACCAGGAGCACTCCGGCAAGAAGCTGGAGTACGTAGAGTCGCACTCCGGCAAGCGCTTCGTACCGTACGTGATCGAGACGTCTGCCGGCCTCGATCGCACCGTCCTCGTCGTCCTGGCCGACGCCTACCACGAAGAAGAAGTCGAGGGGGAATCGCGCACGGTGCTTCGGCTGCACCCCCGACTCGCCCCCACGAAGGCCGCCGTGTTCCCCCTCGTCAAGAAAGAGGGAATGCCGGAGATGGCCGCCCGTATCGCCGCCGATCTTCGGGGTCGTTTCACCACGTTCCATGACGTCAGCGGATCGATCGGTCGGCGATACCGCAGGCAGGACGAGGCCGGGACTCCGTTCTGTATCACGGTCGACGGCCAGAGCATCGAAGACGGCACGGTTACCGTGCGCGATCGGGACACGCTCGAGCAGGTCCGGGTAGCGGCCGAAGGGCTCTCGGACTATCTGCGAGATCGAATCGAAGGGGAGCCAGGGAGCTGACGACTCCCGAGCGAGAGGGCGCGGTGCACCCGTGGGCCTGACGACCACGGAGATCCGGGACAGGGCCGAGCGATTCAGGGCGGCCGTGTTCGAGGAACTGCACGATGCCAGGTCGGGCCGGAAGGCGTGGCCGGAGCTGGCGCCATTGTACGAGGCGCAGGCTATCCTCGAGTCGTCACGAACGCTGCCCGTGATCGAGCGGGCCATAGCCTCGGCCGACGACGATGAAGAGCGCCAGTTGCGGAAGCTCCTTCGCTGGGCAGCCCGGTACCACCTCGAAGCCCACAACGCCCGTCTCGATGACGAGTTCTCGGCCTGGCGCGCGACCGCCAAGGTCGAGACCGGCGATATCGCGATCCCGGTCAGCCAGGCTTCCAACCTCATCCATGCAACCGATTCGCGCGAGGCGCGGCGGCGACTCGAAGACGCCCGCCGTGACACCCTGGAGGAGGCGGTTCCCCTGCAGCTCGACCGACTCAGCCGGTGGCGCGAAGCCGCGGCCGAGTTGGGCTACGGAGGCTACCGGGAGGCCATGGAGCGCCTGGCCGGCGTCAATCTCCTTGGTGTCGAGAGCGAGGCTCGGCGCCTGGTCGACGAAACGGAGGACCTGTACCGCGAGGTCGTCGTGGAAGAGCTGCGTCGCCGCGTCGGGATCCGACCTGAGGAGGCGGAGAGCCACGACGCGGGCTGGCTCAAGCGCATGCCGTGGCTCGACGGCAGCTGCCAGGAGGGCAACGTCCTCGGTACCCTGCGCAAGGACCTGAGAGATATCGGACTTCCGCTGGAATACGGCGGACACGTGACCGTGGAACACGAGCCGTTCCCCGGCCCGGGAATGATCCCTTGCTGCACGCCGGTGCG
>JAMJQV010000326.1 GCA_023554435.1 Gemmatimonadota bacterium
TGATGAACGCGGATGGATCGAGCCAGCGCAGCCTCGGAACGAGTGGTTGGAACCCGTCGTGGTCGCCGGACGGCTCCCGGATCGCCTTCGAGGACGCAGGGGAGATCTTCATCATCAACTCGGATGGTTCCGGGCGTTGGAACTTGACGAACCACCCGGCGGCGGAGCTCAGCCCGGCCTGGTCTCCACTGGGCAACCTGGTCGCGTTCGAGAGCAGCAGATCGGGCGCTCAAGTCTGGGTCCAGGATCCGGCAGGCGGGCCTGCCACGAACATGACGGGCGGCCTCGTGCCTTTCGCTCAGAACCCATCCTGGGCGCCGGCGGCCGCCGCGGGTGCCTTCCAAACCGACATGGGCACGGGGATGGACATCTTCTTCTTCGATCCCTCGGTTCCCGAACTCGTACAGCTTACGACCAACGCCGCCTACGACGGGAGCGCGTCATGGGGCGGAGGCAGCTGAGCCATGGCTATCGACTTCAGCTCGTGGGGCATCACGCGCGGCGTCTCCCTGATTGCCCTCACTTCGCTGCTCATCATCGCCTGCAGCGACGACGACGGAGATCCAACCGGCCCGGACCCGACCGGCAGTATCGAGGTCTTGCTCACGATTTCGGGTACCCCACCTGACGCCGACGGCTGCTTGTTCACGGTCGACGGGTCCGATTCGAGACGCCTGCTTGCCGGCGAGACCACCACCTTCAGCGGGCTCGCAGCCGGTCAACACGAGGTCTCGATCTCGGACGTGGCCGGACACTGCGAGGTCCTGGGGGACGCGATTCGCAGCGTGGCGGTGGTCGCCAACCAGACGGCTTCGGTTGTCTACGCGGTCAACTGCCTCTCACCCCCCGGATCCATCACGGTGAATGTCACCACGACGGGCGAAGACCTGGACGCTGACGGATTCCAGGTCGTCGTCGACGGGGGAGCACCGTCAGCCATCGATATCAACGGATCGATGACCGAACCCGGGCTTGCCCCCGGGGACTACACGGTCGAGCTCCAGGGCCTCGCCTTCAACTGCTCAGCAGACGGCCCGAACCCCCGGCAGGTAACGGTCACCGCAGACGCCGAGACACCCGCTACGTTCGACGTGACCTGTCGCTATCACCTGTACGATCGCATCGCATATGTATCCATGACCGCCACGGAGATGATGCTCCACTCGGTCGATCCCGAGACACGCGTGATACGGTCGCTGGGGATCGAGGGAGAGCATCCCGCGGTCTCTCCCGACGGACTGTGGATCGCCTACGACTGGAACCAGGACATCTGGGTAGCTGCATCTGACGGGAGCTCGGCGGTCAACATCACGAACAGTGGGGAGGGGGAGGAATTTCCGGCCTGGTCTCCCGACGGGAGCCAGCTCGTCTACACGCGCGACGGAGCCCTCTTCACCATGAACGCCGACGGCTCCGACTGGACCCCACTCTGGATCGTAGGCTGGGCCCCCACGTGGTCGCCGGATGGGACACAGATCGCCTACACGTCCTCCGAGGGAGTGAGCAACGCCGAGATCTGGGTGATCAGCCCGGACGGTCAGGGCCAGCCCCAGCGGTTCAACGTGACGAATCATCCGGCGTGGGACGCCCACCCGGCCTGGTCGCCGCTGGGCGACCTCATCGCGTTCAGCACCGATCGTGATACGAACAGGGACGTGTATGCGGCGGCCCCGACAGGAGGCCCTGCCGTCGACATGACGGGATCGGTCGCCGCCAGGGCATACTCCCCCTCATGGTCTCCCAGCGCCCACGCCGTAGCGTTCCAGAGCGACGCAGGCGGGAACTTCGACATCATGTACTACGAACCGGGTTCCGTGCTTCCGGTTCTTCTCACTGACGGCCCCGCGCAGGATGTCCAGCCCTCGTGGGGAGGCGGAAACTGACACCCGTTCGGCCTTCAGCGGCAGGGAGCGCCAGCCATGAACACGCAAAGGATTCTCGTGAGACACCGCCGAGCGCCCGCCTTCGTTCTGGCGGCCCTGGCCTGCATCGCCTGCGGAGACGACGACAACGGACCGGACGATGAGCAGACCGGGACCGTCCTCCAGGGTACGGTCGTCGAATTCCAGGCCCACGTGGTCCCCGGCGGCTTCGCCCTGGCCGCGACCGAGGGCGTGAACGTCTCGATCGGCTCCAGGTCGACGCAGACGGACGCCAACGGGAACTTCACGCTGCGCGACTTCGCGGTCGGCAATCAGAGCGTAGACTTCTCGCGTGACGGCGGAGGCGGATCGCTGGTCCTGACCCAGGTCGAGCCGGGAGACGAGTATGATTTCCTGTTCTCGATCAACGGCGGGGCCGTCTCCACGCAGCACACGGGTACCTGGGTCGGCCAGGGCGGCTCCTCGGAAAGCAGCCCCGTCACGATCACCATGATCATCGCGCAGAACGGGAACCAGCTCAGCGGGACGGCCAGCATTCCGCCGCCCGACAATACCTCGTGGAACATCGGGGGCACCGAGAACGGACACGTCGTCAACGACGGAACGTTCACCGTCACGACCACCAACAGCTTCTGCGCGTCGGACGGGGAATTCAC
>JAMJQV010000327.1 GCA_023554435.1 Gemmatimonadota bacterium
GACGAGGCTCGTGGGTTACGTGACGATGCGAGCGAGATCCTGGCTTCAGTCGTCCCGCGGGGATCCGCGCCTTCCTTCGAGCAAATCCGTCAGCGCGCTGGAGCCGAGGCAGACGAGCCGCCGTCATCGGGTTCGGGTACCCGCGGAGGCCCCGTGCGAATGGGCTGGTTGTCGCCTCAGCGACTCGGCTGGGCGGCAACGATCGCTCTGGCCCTCGGGGCCGGTTGGATCGGGCGGGCCGTGCTGGAAGAGAAGGGGTGGACCGACCCGTTCCACGAGGGACAGGTGCCCGCTGCCACAGGTCCCGCAGTTGATTCCGAAGCCGCTCGCCAGGACGCTGCGGATCAGTTTGCGGACGACGCGCTCGGAGAGCTCGAGTCGAAGGAGGTCCGTCAGCGTCAGGACCGGCTGGCGGAGACCAACGAGGAGCCAGCGAAAGCCGCCCCAGATCCTGAAGTGGAAGAGGCCGCTCCGGTCGAGCTGGGGGCCCAGGGCGGAGTTACCCGCAAGGAAGCCCCCGCGGACATCGCCGATGAGCTCGAGGTTGATGCGGATTCGCGTCGTAGGGCGGAGGCGCCAGCCGCGGCCGAGGCACTCGTCTCCGAGGACCGGGCTCGAGAATCGAGGGCCAAGTCAGTCCGGCCGCCCGTGGATCCTTGGCATTCGATCCCCGCGGTCCGCGTCACTCCTGCGTCGGACTTCGCCGGGTGCTATCGGCTCGAGTATTCCTGGTCGCCTGAAGTAGGCTATCTGCCGGGGACGGTAGAGCTGACACTCACTGAGCCAGCGGACCGAGTGGGCGAGTTCATCTTCGCAATCGGTATCCCCGGGCGAGCCCAGTCGATGCTGCACGAAGCCATCTGGGCGACCCCTGCACCGGACTCGGTGTGGCTCCGCCTGGTCACGGGAGAAGAGCGTGCCGCGTTCACCGTGCGCGCGAAGCGGTCTGAGGTCAATTGGGTTGGAGAAGGTCGCGTGTGGACTCCTGGCGCTCCGGTGTCGGCCGGGCAGGTGCGGGGGACCGTCAGCCTGATGCGGACGGAGTGCGAGCCCTCGTGAGCACGGACGACCGTAGCGGACGGGACCTTCCGGCACGCCTTCGGAAGGCGAGGGACATCTACGCAGGCATCTACTTCGTTCCGTACCGGACGACGATCCACCGCGAGTATCTGCGCCAGCGAGACCTGTTGTTCGTGCTCGGCTTCTCGGACCTGCTGGGCGTCCCCAGCCCCCTCCAGTTCTATACTCTCGAGCTCCTGCCGGAAGTCCTGGAGCAGTTCCACGAATGGCATCTTCGCATGGGAATGGCCGAGGCCCCGGAGGGAGGCTTCCGGTGCTGCTGAGGGGAGCGTGAGCAACCTCGCGGCTCTGCAGGAGGCCATGGCGCGGTCGGTCCTGTTCTTCGGAGGGAAAGGCGGTGTGGGGAAGACCACGCTCGCGGCGGCCCGGGCACTCGAGTCGGCGGCCCAGGGCACCCGGACGCTGCTCGTTTCCACCGATGCGGCCCATTCGACGAGTGACGTCCTGGAGGCCCCACTTGGGTCGGAGCCCCGGGAGGTCGCGTCTCACTTGTGGGCGATGGAGCTGGACCCGGTCACGGAGGCCGAGACGTACATGGCGGAGGTGAGGGAGCGAATCGCAGACGCGGTCCCGCCGCGCCTCGCTGCAGAAGTGGAGCGACAGCTGGATGTGGCCCGAGCGTCGCCTGGCTCGGAGGAGGCGGCCCTCTTCGACCGGTTCGCGAGGATCATCGCCGACCGCAGATACGGGCGGATCGTGTTCGATACGGCCCCTTCGGGCCAGACGCTTCGTCTTCTGTCCCTACCGGAGCTGATGACGACCTGGATCGGATCGCTGATCTCGCAGCGGAAAAGGGTCACCGCCCTGGGGCAGATGTGGCGCAATGTGGCCGGAGCGGCGGCTGGCTCGGAGCCGCAGGGCAGGGATGTGGTACTCGAGGCCCTCGAGGAACGGCGTGAGCGTTTCTCGGCCGCTCGCGCGGTGCTGTGTGATCCGGCCCGCACTGCCTTCCTGTTCGTGACCGTCGCGGAGCGGCTGCCCGTGCTCGAGACGCACCGGATCATGACGGCGCTTTCAAGGCACGGCATTCCGGTAGGGGGAGTGATCGTGAATCAACTCCTTCCGGATACGGCCACGGATGAGTTTTTCGTTCGTCGGAAGGCCAGGGAAGTGGCACACCTTGCCGACATGGAGACCCGTTTCGAAGATTGGCCCCTCGGCTACGTGCCGCTCCTGGACCGTGACCCGACAGGGGCGGATCAACTGCAGAGCCTCCTCGGCTTGTTGCGTGCCCACCGGACGGAGGGCCGGGCGTGAGTTCGATCGTACTCCTCGTGATCGGCGTCACCGCCTTCATCTCCGGCTACAGGATCTACTCACGGTACATCGCTCGCCGCATCTACCAGCTCGATCCCGACTTCGTGACGCCAGCCCACGAATTCGAGGACGGGGTCGACTTCGTGCCCACCAACAGGCACGTCCTGTTCGGCCACCACTTCACGTCCGTGGCGGGAGCGGCTCCGATCGTGGGGCCGGCGATCGCGGTCATCTGGGGCTGGCTCCCGGCTTTCCTCTGGGTCGTGGTGGGCACCGTGTTCGCAGGCGCGGTGCACGATTTCGGCACCCTGTGGATCTCGACGCGTCACAAGGGCAATTCGATCGGCACGCTGGCCGAGTCCATCGTGGGCGACAGGGCGCGCGTTCTCTTTCTGCTCCTGATCTTCTTTCTGCTCCTGATGGTCAACGCGGTGTTCGCCGTGATCATCGCGAACCTGTTCATGGCCAATCCCGGAGCCGTCCTGCCGGTGTGGGGAAGCCTGGTCGTGGCGCTGGTGGTGGGATTCCTGATCTACCGCACGGGTGCGGGGATCCTCATCCCCTCGCTGGCGGCCCTGGCCATTCTGTACGCCCTGATCTGGATGGGTCAGTACGCACCCTTCACCCTGCCGGACTTCCTGGGCCTGGGGCCCACCAGCGCTCAACTCGCGACGGCTGCCGGGGATCCGGCGGTCGCAGCAGCGGCGGCTGCAAGAGACGGGCAGCGGGTCGGGTGGATCGTCATCCTGTTCGCGTACACGTTCGTCGCGAGCGTTCTTCCGGTGTGGCTGCTGCTTCAGCCGCGAGACTACGTGAACGGGCACCAGCTGTTCGTGGCCCTCGGGATCATTGGCGTCGGCGTGATCGTCGCGAACCCGCAGGTGGTGGCCCCGGCGGTGAACACGCACCTGCCGGCCGACGCCCCGGGCTGGTTCCCCCTCCTGTTCATCACGATCGCGTGCGGAGCCATCAGCGGATTCCACGGCCTTGTGGCGTCAGGGACGACCTCGAAACAGCTGGACCGGGAATCGGATGCGCGCTACGTCGGCTACGGCGGAGCGCTGGGCGAGGGCGCCCTGGCGCTCACGTCGATCCTCGCGACGACCGCGGGCTTCGCGCTCTACGTGGGTATCGATGGGTGGCACGCCCACTACGGGTCCTGGGCGGCGGCCTCTACAGGCGCCACTACGGCCTTCGTCAACGGGGTCGGTGTGCTCGCCGAAGGAATAGGAATTCCGCACAGGGTAGCGACCATCTTCGCGGCGGTAGTCGTCATCAGTTTCGCGGCCACAACGCTGGACACCAGCGTCCGGCTGCAACGCTACATCATCGCCGAACTGGGTGTAGAGTACCGGCTGAAGCTAATCCAGAATCGGTGGGTGGCCACGTTCATCGCCGTTGCCAGTTGTGCCTTGCTGGCCCTCGGGCTGGATCGTGGGGCCGGGGGTATGCGCCTGTGGCCCCTGTTCGGGACGACGAACCAGCTCCTCGCCGGTCTGAGCCTCCTGGTCCTCACCCTGTTCTTGTTCAAGCTGGGAAGACGCGTCTGGGTCACGGCCATCCCGATGGCGTTTCTACTGGTCATGACGACGTGGGCGATGGTGCTCAACCTCGTCCGGTTCGCCACGAGTGATCAGGTTCTTCTCGCGACCGTCGGGGGGGCGATCTTCGTCCTGGAGCTTTGGCTGCTGTTCGAAGGCGCGGCCGCCGTCCGCCGGCTGATGGTGGGGCGCGACAGCAGTCCTTCACCACCTGTTCCCTGAGTGATCTTCGCCAGAGCCTCTAAGCGGAAGCGTGCTCTCGACTGTCATAGTAGGAGACCCGAGCCCGCCGCGTTCTGTTGCGGGTGATGATGATGAAGAGGACGAGGAGGAACGCATGGGTTGGGTGAAGCGAGCGATGCCTGTAGCCACCGCAGCAGCCGCAACGCTGGTCGCCGGAGCCACGGCACCCCCTGCTGCAGCGCAGGCTGGCGACATGCCTCCCGCCAACGTGACCACTCTCACCGATACGCTTCCAGGTGCGGTGGGGGGACTCACGGTGGACAGGGCCGGCAACATC
>JAMJQV010000328.1 GCA_023554435.1 Gemmatimonadota bacterium
GGCATGGTACGGCCACACCATCAGCGGATACCGTCCCTCGGTCACGCGACGCACGTAGTGGCGCGCATACTTCCGGAGCCATTCCACGTCTCCGCCCGCCAGGGAATCGGCCACCGCCGGATTGGGACACCAGCGACCCTCCTCCACGTCGGCAAGGGTGATCTCCGTCTGCCCGCCCACAGGGTGATCGCCGTCCTCGTCGACCCAGAATACGGGGTGGAAGATCTGCAGCGCCGTGTGCGTATCGAGGGTGGCCGTGATTTCCGTCACCACATCCAGGTTGCGGTAGATGAAACTGCACAGGCGGGTATTGTCATCCACCGCACCGCGGCCCGACCGTCCGGCCACGAACAGCTCGTAGCCTGGAATGCAGAACGTATTCTGGCAGTCCACGAGCAGGAGACCGATCCTCGGGTCATCGTCGGAGGGATGACCGATGCCGTGTGTCTCCGCCCAGGCCTCCGCCTCCGGCGCACGGTTGGCATAGTCCACGCGCCAGATTTCACCGGTGCGGGCCCCGTCGAAGTGTGACGGGATCGGCAGTTCAGGCACCATTCACCTCCGCGTCGAGCTGCGCCAGCAGCTCCCAGTTGACGCTGATGAGTCGGGGGTTCTCCCATACTCCGCGACCGACCTTTGCCTGCGGGCGTCCGTTCACTTCGACCACGTCGGCCGTGAAGTCGAAGTCGGTCACCACGCCGTCCTCCTCACAGCCGTGCCCGAGGATGCTGCTCCCGACCCCGTAGGCCGCGATGGGCAGGTCCAGCGCCGCGAACCGCCTGATCTTCTTTGGAGTGAATCCTCCGGAGACCATGATCCCGACGTAGCCGAAGCCCTCCGCGTCCAGCGCCTCCCTGACCTTCCGCACCAGGTGCGGATTCACTCCCGCGAGGCTCTCCTTGCCCCACAGGTCGGGGTCGTCCATGAGGGCTCGGTCCACCAGCTTGCCGCTGGTATCGAGCCGCACACCGAACAGGACCTCGTCCCCGAACTCGGCACGCATGGCACGGGCAACGGCCAGAGAATCGCCGACGCAGTCGTTGCCGTAGTCCACCAGGCTGACGATCGGAACGTGTGGTTCTTCGTCCCTCACGTAACGGGCAAAGGACAGGGTGGCCTCGACCACGTCGCCGCCGAACGCCGCGATCATGGCGTGCGGCATCGTGCCCACTCCCTCCCCACCCCACCACGAGGCCCCGGCGTCGCTCGACACGTCTCCCCCACCGCCCACCCGGGCGGCGTATCCGTCTGGCGTCTGGATCCGCCAGTCGTCGTGGCGCGGGGCGAAGTAGATGACGGGCACGCCGGCTGCCGCGTCCACCGCCCTGTCCGCGTTGGTGGCGATGAGCGTGCGCCGGGCCAGCACCCCGTCGAGGGTGGTCTCCAGGTGGGCGAAGGCCCGGTACCGGCCGCGGATGCGGAACGCGACTTCCCACGGCTCGATCCGATCGCCGTCATGCAGCGTTTCGACCTCGAGGTCGGAATAGTCGAACCCGTGCGCCAGCTGGGTCTGGAGCATCCTCACACATTCGAACGTGCCGGCCAGCACCCCCCGCCGCTTGGCGAAGAACTGGAGGTTCACCACCGGGTCCCGACCCGCGTGCGCGAGTGTGCGCGCGGTCCGAACGAAGTAGCGATCGGACAGCCAGCCGTCACGGATTCTCGGATCGAACTGGAACAGGTCCGCCGGGAACCGGGTGAGCTCCTCGTGGAACCGTTGCGTACGTTCGGAGCTCACCCGTTCCGCCTCCTCAGCGGTAGCGTGCGGTGGTTTCCCGCGCTCCATCCTCGCAGGTCGGCCACTCGGCCGGCTCACCCGTCCTGAAATTGACCACACTGGCCCGAACGTCGCGCGATACGCGCTCGTCTTCGGACGCGAGGTAGGCCAGCATGGCTACCAGGGTCGCGTTGTTCTGGACGTTGTCCCACACGATCTTGTCGAACGTATCCAGGTTCGTGTGCCACGTGTAGCCGAAGTAGTCCCAGCTGCTCGACCCCAGCCCGAACGTCGGCGCTCCGGAACAGATGAAGGACGCGTGATCACTTCCTCCTCCGCTGGGCGAGCCGGGGAAGCTGAGGTCGATCTTGCCCGTGATGTCCCTGGGAACCCTCGACATCCAGTCAGCGAGGTTCGCCGACGCGCTCACGATGCCCATCGCGGAGGCCCTGGCGATCTGACCGGTGCCGTTGTCCTGGTTGAACGCGGCCTGAAGGCCCTCGATGACCTCGGGGTGATCGAACACGAACGCCCGGGACCCGTTGAGTCCCTGCTCCTCGCTGGCCCAGAGGCCCACGAGGATCGTTCGCTTCGGGTTTGGATAGACCTCCGACAGGATGCGCATCGCCTCCATCATGACGATGCTGCCCGTGCCGTTGTCCGTGGCGCCGGATCCACCGTCCCAGGAATCGAAGTGGGCCGACAGGACCACGTATTCGTTCGGGAGCTCGCTACCGCGGATCTCGCCGATCACGTTGGCGACCGGCACGTCATCCATCATCGTGCTCTCGGCGACCACCCGGAGCTTCGGTCCCTGGTCCATGCTGGCCAGCCGCCATACCAGGCCGTAGTCCTCGCAGCTGAGATCGACGGCCGGAATCGTGGTCGTGGCCGCCCCGAACACGGTGTTGAGGGCGAACACTCGCCGCGATCCCCAGCCACCGGTCCAGTCGGACCACAGGACGCCCAGCGCTCCCGCACCCTCTATGGCGGCGATCAAGTCTGCTCGCTCGTAGCCGATGCCTTCCAGGCGCTCGTTCCACGCCACCCGCATCGCGCGTCGCTTCTCGCGCACCGCTTCGACCTGCGCCTCGGTTCCGTGCTCCTCGTAGCTCGACAGCGGTCGGCACGACGGCTGCGGCATGGCGAGCGCCACGAAGTTCCCCTCCACGGAAGGCAGCCAGGCGTCGAATCCCGCTGCATCCTCGACCTTCGGGAAGGTCACCACTCCACCCTCGAGGGTCCCGTCCGCACCCGGACTCCACGCCATGAGGGTGGCCTCGAGCGTTCGCACGCGGGGCTCGAGGAGATCGACGTGCGTCACGCCACGCTCCCAGCCCTTCCATGTGCCGTAGTTCTCGATCCGGGCCTCTACGCCCCAACCGGACATCACCGTCTGCGCCCACTCGTTGGCCCGATCCACGGCGGGAGTGCCGGTGAGTCGGGGGCCGATCGAATCGAGCATGGCCTGCCCGATCGTCCACGCCTGGGAGTTCTCCATCCCCTCGTTCCAGATGGCTTCGATCACCGCATCGTCCGTCGGGAAATTCTGGGCCGCTGCCGGCACTGCGCTGAGCAATACCGATGCGAGGCCGAGGACTGCGCTCGTCCTGGTGTTCATTATCGTCTCCACTCACGTGGCCGTTTCGTAGAATCCCGGTGTCGGTCCCGTGGGGTCGCCGACCTCCGGTTGAAGTGCACGCAGAATAGGCCTCGCGGCGCGACCCGTCCAGTAAATGGCAGGCTCCGGCCCGTCATCCGGGACCACTCGCGTGCGCAAGCCGAATCCCACTAGTTTGAGCACGCGAATCGATGGCCAATCGCCCCGGCGCCCCGCAGCGCTGCACTCGATCACGATCGCTCGAGGATGCCCATGTCCCGTTGGCGTATGACCCCGTTGCTGGCCCTGCTTCCGATTCTCCTCTCCTGCTCGTCTCCCCCGGAGTATCAAATCGTCCTGAAGGGCGGCACGGTGTACGACGGCTCCGGCAACGCTCCCTTCGTCGGAGACCTGGCCATCGACGGCGACACGATCGCCGCAGTTCTGGGCTACGGAACGGACGGCGGGGATCAGGGACTTCGCGGCATCACCGAGATCGACGTGTCCGGAATGGCCGTCTCGCCCGGTTTCATCAACATGCTTTCATGGGCCAACGAGTCGCTTCTCGAAGACGGCCGCGGCGAGAGCGACCTGGTGCAGGGGGTCACCCTCGTGGTCATGGGCGAGGGCTGGTCCATGGGTCCGCTGAACAACGCCATGAAGGCCGAGATGCTGGAGGACCAGGGGGACATTCAGTTCGACGTCGCCTGGACATCTTTTGGCGGTTACCTGGACCACCTGGTCGAGCGGGGCGTGTCTCCCAACGTGGCCTCCTTCGTGGGCGCCACGACCGTCAGGATTCACGAGCTGGGCTACGAGGATCGCGCTCCCACGCCGGAAGAGCTGGACCGGATGAAAGCCCTGGTGCGCGCGGCGATGGAGGAGGGTGCCGTTGGACTCGGCACTTCCCTCATCTATGCGCCCGCTTTCTACGCGGACACCGAGGAGCTCATCGCCCTGGCGTCCGCCGCCGGAGAGTATGGCGGCATGTACATCTCTCACATGCGCAGCGAGGGCAACGCGATCATGACAGCCGTGGAAGAGCTGATCACGATCGCGAGGGAGGCAGGCGTCGCGGCGGAAATCTACCACCTGAAAGCGGCCGGCCAGGACAACTGGCCACGACTCGACGATGTCATCCGGAAGGTCGAGTCCGCCCGGGCCGAGGGCCTGAGGATTACGGCGGACATGTACACGTATACGGCCGGAGCGACCGGCCTGGACGCGGCGATGCCTCCGTGGGTGCAGGAAGGCGGAGACCAGGCGTGGATCGCCCGGCTCCAGGACCCCGCGATCCGCCGACAGGTAATCCGCGAGATGCGCACGCCGACCGACGAGTGGGAGAGCCTCTACCTCGCCGCCGGCTCGGCCGAAAACGTCCTCCTCGTGGGCTTCCGGGCGGACGAACTCAAGCCGCTCACCGGCAAGACACTGGCCGAGGTCGCCTCGGAGCGAGGGGTCACGCCGGAAGACGCGGCCGTCGACCTGTTGATCGCGAACGGCGCGGATGTGAGCACGGTCTATTTCCTCATGTCGGAGGAGAACGTAAGGAAGAAGATCGCTCTGCCGTGGATCAGCTTCGGTTCGGATGCCGAGGCTCTCTCCCCCGAGGGCGTGTTCCTCGAGTCGAACCCGCACCCCCGCGCGTACGGGAATTTCGCCCGTCTGCTGGGCCGGTACGTACGCGATGAGGGCGTGATTCCGCTCGAGGAAGCGGTACGGAAGCTGACGAGCCAGCCGGCTGCCAACCTCGGCCTGCGAGGACGTGGTTCCCTGGAGCCCGGCTTCTACGCGGACGTGGTCGTATTCGACCCCGAGACCGTACGCGACGAGGCTACGTTCGCCGAACCTCACCGGCTTGCCGAGGGTGTGGCGCACGTGTTCGTGAACGGCACGCACACCGTACGTGACGGCGCACACACCGGCGCCCTGGCCGGTCGCGTGGTCCGGGGGCCGGGGTGGACCGGAAACTGACCGGGTCCGCCGCGCGGGCCGCGTTCGGAGCCGAACTCCGGCCTGGTCCGGAGTTCGCCGGGCGGCTTGACGCGGAAGATCCGCTGGCCGGGTTCCGGGCCCGATTC
>JAMJQV010000329.1 GCA_023554435.1 Gemmatimonadota bacterium
TGACGGACCGGTCCACGATGACCGTTCTGTCGGATGTGCTGGACCTGGAGGAGCTGGCGGCCGGAGGCCCCATGCTCGAGAACCTGTACTCGGTGATGGAAACGACCGCGGGAGCCAATTCCGCAGGGGCAGCGCGGTTTCGCGCGTGGCTGTTGGGCGAAGAAGCCCTCGGGATCGTGAAGACGTACGGACAGGCACGCTATGGCAGGGCGTTGTTCACCCTGGTCCCGTTCGATCGGAACGCTGCCGCTACGCAACGTCGCTCTCGCCTGACGATCAACCCGTTCTCGGAAGCCTGGACCCTACTTACGTCGGCCGACACGTACGTTTGGGAAGTCGTCTTGCGTTCGCTGTCGATTTCGGGAGCGGCGCTGTTGCTGGCCACTGTCATCGGCCTGCCGCTCGGCGCCTTCCTGGCCCTGTCACGGTTTCGATTGCGCACGCCGGTCGTAGCGCTGGTCAACACCGGCCTGGCGTTTCCACCGGTCGTCGTAGGGCTGGCCGTGTACCTGATGCTCTCCCGGTCGGGACCGGCCGGACCCCTGGGCCTCCTGTATACGCCTTCCGCGATCATTCTCGCCCAGGTAATCCTGGCCGGACCGTATATCGCGGCAGTGACGCTGGCAGCCCTGGACGGAGTACCCCCCGATGTGCGTCAACAGGCTCGCGGCCTGGGCGCCAGCCAGTGGCAGGCCGTGCTGCTGCACCTGCGAGAAGCCCGGGCCTCGCTCGTGGCAGCGGTCGCCGCAGGGTTCGGCGCCGTGATCAGCGAAGTGGGTGCGGTCATGATCGTTGGTGGCAACCTGCTGGGCGAAACCCGCGTCATGACGACGGCGATCGTTCTCGAGACCCGCCGCGGAAACTTCGGCGTCGCCATCGCGCTGGGCGCCGTGTTGCTTGCGATCGCCTTCCTGATCAACCTCGGCCTGACGGTATTCCACAGCCGGGGCCTCCGCAGGCCAGTCTTCGCGTGAGCACCAGCGAGGCCGCGCCCGCCGGGCCGATCATCGTGGGGCAGAACCTGCGAGTACGAGCCGGCGACAGGCTCTTGCTCGATGTGGACACCGTCGATGTACGCGGCGGCGAGGTCCTGGCTTTCCTCGGGCCCAACGGAGCCGGCAAGTCCACCTTGCTTCGGGTCATCGCGATGCTCCAGCAGCCAGAGTCCGGTTCGGTCAGCTTCCGCGGGCAGTCGGGACGCGAGGGCGAGCGACTGATGCGCAGGCACTGCGCGGTAGTCTTCCAGCGCCCCCATTTGTGGGCCGGCACGGTCAGGGAGAACGTCGAGATCGGCCTCAGGCTTCGGCGCCACCCGCCCGAAGCGACGCGCACGCTGGCCGAGGAGGCGGCCGCCCAACTGGGTATCGAGGGCCTGCTGGAGCGAGACGCGAGGGCTCTCTCGGGAGGCGAAGCGCAGCGGGTGGCTATCGCACGGGCCATGGCCTTGCAGCCGGATGTTCTCTTCCTGGACGAGCCGGCTTCGAACCTCGACGCCATGGCTCGAACCGCTCTCATGGATGACCTGGACCACGTGGCCAGAGACGGAAGGCATGCGACGGTTCTTGCCACCCATGACCGGGCCGATGCGTTCAGCCTCGCAGACCGGGTCGTGGTCCTGCGCGACGGCCGCGTGGTCCAATCGGGCCAACCCGAAGACCTGTTCGAGAATCCGGCCGACCCGTTCATCGCAGCAGTGACCGGAGCCGAACTGTCCTTCCGGGCCACCGTCGCATCATCACACGATGGACTCCTGACGATACGAGTGGGCGATGCGGAATTGATCGCCACCGGATCAGCCGGCGCGGGGGACACGGTCCGGGTGGTCTACCGTCCGGAGGACCTGTTCCTCTCGAGAGCGGAAATCTCGGCCAGCCCCCGGAATCGATTCAAGGCCGAGGTCACGGAAGTGAGATCATCGGGAAGTCTTCTGCGCGTGCGTCTCGAAGGAACCGGAGACTGGCTGGCGGTGATTACGCGCGCTGCGGGGGACGAGCTGTCGCTCGAGGTCGGCTCACGTCTCTGGGTGCAGGTAAAGGCGACGGCGCTGCACGCCTTCGCCATGCACGCGACCTAGGCTTCGCGATCCGAAATGAGCGGCATCTGGTCGTCCAGGGTCGAGGGGACCAGGTGGTGCGCCCGGCACCGGGCCTCGTAGCTCTCCAGCCCCCCTACCTGGATCGTGGGCCCCTCTGCCGGGGCGGGCCGTCCGTCGATCAGGCGCTGGTTCCGGGTGGCCAGATCGCCGCACACCACGCAGATGGCATGCAGCTTGTCGATCTTCTCGGCGATCGCCAGGAGCGATCCGATCGGGCCGAACGGCAGTCCCCGAAAGTCCATGTCCGTCCCGGACACGATGACGCGGACTCCCTGGTTGGCGAGGTCGTTGGCCACCTCGAGGATGCCGGGGTCCATGAACTGCACCTCGTCCACCGCGACGACTTCGGTGTCGGGGTCCACGAACTCCGCCACGTCGCGCGAGTTGGAGACCGGCCGGGCTTCGATTTCCCGACCGTCGTGCGAGCTGATCCTCTGAATCCCACCGTATCGATCATCGAGCTGGGACTTGAAGACCTGAACCGTTCGTCGTGCGATCATGGCCCGGCGCACCCGCCGCAGAAGTTCCTCGGACTTGCCCGAGAACATCACGCCCGTGATGACTTCGATCGAGCCTTCCCGCCCCTCTCGCGCCATCCGCGACCGCCCCTTACTCGTTGACGATCGCCTCGGCGAGCAACTCCCGGAGCTGCTCGTCGGACATCTCCAGCAACGCCGCTTCGGCCAGCGCGACGTTCCCGCTCTCGTGGCGAACGAACCTCGCCGGATTCATCGGCGCGTCCAGGCAATAGAAGAAGATCCGGGCGGCTTCGACGGAGTCGGGCTGGCCGCCTGATACGTAGACTTCCCACTCGAGGAAGTTGTCGTCGGCGATCTTGCGTGACATGCCGGTCCTCACACTTCTACGGACGACGCCAGCAGCTTCTGCAGGTCGTCTTCGCTTAGTTGTTTCGCGGCCTCGGAGGGAACCTTCGAGTACCCGGGTGGAACGAGAGTATAGCGCTGCGGGTCCTTCGGTCGAGTCTGGTTCCGGAACATCACGAGCAGGCGCGGAGACTGGGGGTTCGTTCCGGAGTGGAGGCATAGTGAGGCTTGCCAGTCCTGCCCTCCGGCGCTGGTGAACTTCACCTTCTCACTGTCCGCCGCCCCATCGTATCTGAAGAGGAGCTTCTTGAGGATGCTGGGCTCCTGAGTGGCCATGAATCGCCTTCGCCGTTACAGGTGTCATCTGGACAGCCAGCGGGAGGACCGCCGGCGGGACCGAGGGGCTATCGAGCGGGTTTCGGACTCGATTTCGCTGTCTCCTCACGGCCGTCCGATAAGCTACTTGCACGCCTGCAGTTCTGCCAACCTGTGCGGTGGTAGCTCGTCAGACTCGTTGCCCTGACGCCACAGGGGGAGTATGTCGCGAAGAGGGCGCTATCGGCTCGATCTGTGCCGCACAATGCGGCAACGTCGTATAACGTGTGTATCCATAGACACTTCTAGCGCTCGCTCGGTTGATTCGATACTGGCCGAATGCCACAATCGACACACGTTCTCGGGGTACGCTTCTTGTAAGCCACCTACCCATTGCTGTAAGAGGAGGTACCGGCTCTTCAGCGTGGCTCCGGCGGAGCCACCAAACGGTCCAGGAGGGACGTGAGTCTCAGGTTCTCGATCAACGAGAAGTGCACGTCGTGCATGGCGTGCGTGCGGGTCTGTCC
>JAMJQV010000330.1 GCA_023554435.1 Gemmatimonadota bacterium
TTCTGCATCCGATCATGCCGTTCATTACCGAAGAGATGTACTGCCACTTGCCGGGACGGGGCGACGAAGACTCGCTCCTGCAAGGTCCATGGCCCGACCTCGACGACCGTTTCACGGCTCCTGAGGCGGTTGAAGCCGTCAGCGTCCTCCAGGAGATCGTCGGCGCCGTGCGGAATCTGCGAGCGGACTACGGGATCGATCCAGCCAGACCGGTGGCCGTGGTGGTGGCCCGACCCACGGATGTCGTGGCGGAGGCCCTGCGCGGTGAGATGGAGGGTTTGCTCAGGCTTGGGCGCATGTCATCCCTGGAAATGTCAGACCTCGTCCCGGTCGGCGAGCCCGGGGCGCACTCCGTGCTTCGCTCGGGAGCGGAGGTCTTTCTCCCGCTTGCGGGCGTCGTGGATCTGGCGCGGGAGCGAGAACGAACCGAGGCGGAAATCGACCGATTGAAGGGCCTGCTCGAAGGATCGCGCCGGCGCCTTGGAGATTCGCGCTTCGTCGATCGCGCCCCCGCTGAGGTAGTGGAACGCGAACGGGAGAAGTGCAACTCGTTCGAGGAGCGTCTGACCGTCCTGGTCGAGAAACGCGAGGCTTTCGGCCCCGGTTGAGATGAGGTGCATCATCTTTCGAACCCGCCGAGCGTACCTGCTCCTTGGAGTCGCCGTCGCCTGTGCGGCGTGCGCGCGTGAGGAGATGCCACCGGGGACCGGTCCGGACTTCGAGGCGCCCGCCGTGGTCGAGATGTTCCCGGTGTCCGGGTCGGCCGTCCCCGACCTCGACGAGGACGCCTACGTCAAGTTCGACGAGCCTCTTGGAGACCCCAGGTCGTTGGCGCGAGTGATCGAGACGTCGCCCGCCTGGCAGTACGAAATCAACGCAGGGCGGAGCACCGTTCGCATCAGGCCGATCGATGGCTGGCGGCCGGGCGTGGTGTACACGTTCCGTATCCCACCGGGACTCAGGGACCTCGTGCGGAACATGACCCGGGAACCCATCGACCTCCTGTTTACGACGGGCCCCGAGTTCTTTGAAACGACGACCGGAGGCGCGGTTTGGGACCGCGAGACGGTGCGGAAAGTAAGGGACATCGCGGTGCAGGTGGTGGGCGAGGATTCCATTCCGTACGCGGCAGTGACCGATACGGGGGGCAACTTCGCCTTCAGAGGGTTGCCGATCGGAGACTACTGGGCCTTCGCGTTTCGAGACCAGAATCGGAACCGAACCCTCGAGAGGGACTTCGAGCCACACGACAGCGGAAGGGTCAGCCTCTCCGATTCCACTCTGATCGCTCAGCTCGAACTGTGGTTGACGTCTCCAGACTCTACCGCGCCGCTCCTCGGGTCTGTGTCGGCCGGCGACAGCCTCACTCTCCGGCTCGAGTTCGACGACCTGCTCGAACCGGATGCGTCACTCGACGGGGCGTCGGTCGAAGTGGTGGCGGTCGAGACGGGTGACGAATGGCCCGTAGCCGAGTTTGCGGTCGGCGACCTGGCGGCGGCGTTGGGGCCGGAGGATGGTGAGGCTGTTGTCGAACCCGACTCTCTGGCTGGCGAGGTCGCGCTCGACGATGCCGAGGTCATTCCGGTGGCCCAGGATGAGAGGGCCAGGCCACAACGCTTCGTGAGTGTTCGGCTCGCGCGGCCCCTCGCCGGTGGGGAGTACGACGTGAGCGCGCGCGGGTTTCTGAACCTCCGTCTGCTGGCAGGTGGTGGAGACACCACGTTCGTCTACGAACCGCCCCCCCCTGTTCCGGAGGAAGAGCCGGGGGAGGTGGAAGCCGGCGAGGAGGGTCTCGAGACGGAGGAGGCGGGTAGCGAGGCACCGCAACTGCAGCGGGACGAGGTTGAGGGGGCAGGAGCTTGAGCGCGGGCGCTACCGGTGCCGATGCACGCCGCAACCTGCCTTCGGTCGATGAACTGCTCCGCCAGGAAGGCGTTGAAGCATGGGTCGTGCGCTGGGGAAGAGGCCCGGTAGCCGGGGCCCTCCGTGAGGCGATTGCCTCGGTCCGGGCACATCCCCATGGGGTGGACGTGGCCGCCCTCTCCGAGCACTTGCTGGGCGAGACGCTTCGAATTCTCTCCAGCGATCGCCCATCACTGCGCACGGTGGTGAATGCTACAGGCGTGATCCTCCACACCAACCTTGGCCGGGCACCCCTGGCCCGTGCCGCCTCCACGGCGGCCGCCGAAGTCGCGGGAGGATACTCGAGCCTGGAGTATGATCTCGAAGGCGGCGCGCGGGGGGATCGTTACACCCACTGCACGGATCTGGCGTCGCAGCTCACGGGGGCTGAGGCCTCGCTCGTGGTGAACAACAACGCAGCCGCGGTGTCACTTGCGATCAGCACGCTGGCCAACGGGCGGGATGTGATCGTGTCGCGCGGCGAACTGGTGGAAATCTGGGGAGGATTTCGCCTTCCCGAGGTGATCGAGCGTTCAGGGGCCTTTCTGTGTGCCGTGGGGACTACCAATAGGACCCGAGTGGAAGACTACCGCCGGGCCATCACCCCCTCCACAGGACTCCTTCTCAAGATCCATCCGTCGAACTACAGGGTAGAGGGCTTCGTCGAGGAGACTTCCCTGAAAGACCTGGTCGATCTCGGCCGTTCGGCGGGTGTGCCGGTCATGCACGACCTTGGCTCGGGGCTGATGTTCGAGGACGATCTTCCGGGCCTGGAAGAGCCGTCCGTGAAGGCGTCGGTCGGGTCCGGCGCAGATATCGTCGCCTGGAGCGGAGACAAGCTCCTCGGCGGCCCGCAGGCCGGGATCCTCCAGGGTCGAGAGAGCACGCTGGCCAGGCTTCGTGCGAACCCGCTTCTCCGGGCATTTCGCGTGGACAAGATGACCCTGGCTGCCCTCGAGGCCACACTGCGCCTGTACCGGTCGCCGGAACGGGCCCGCCGGCACATCCCCGTTCTTCGCATGCTGACCGAGACCGCTGAGGTCGTGGAGACCAGGGCGCGCGCGGCGCACGGCGAATTGAGTCCCGCGGCCGCGAGACTTGTCTCGGTCGTGCCGATGCGATCGGTGCTTGGCGGGGGCACGGCGCCGGGCTTCGAAATCGCTTCCGCGGGCTGGAGACTCTCCGGTCATGCCGGTGTGATGGAGTCCGGGCTCAGAGGCCATGACCCTCCTGTGATCAGCCGAATTGAGGAGGGCTCGTGTCTGCTGGACTTCCGAACGGTGCTGGAGGGACAGCAGGGTCTGCTCACCACGGCAGTGGAAAGAGTCGTGACCGGCGAGGACACGGGATCGTGAACCAGGAGGGGTTTCGTCCGACGACCGCGTTCCTCGATCGGGATGGCACCCTGATTCGGGACACGGGCTACGTCGGGAATCCAGACGACGTGCTGTTGCTGCCGGGCGCCGGTGAGGCGATACGCCGATTGAACGATGCCGCGGTGCCGGTGGTCATCGTAACGAACCAGTCAGGGATCGGTCGGGGATACTTCGATGTTTCGGCCTTCCAGGCGGTGCAGGCCAGATTGGAGTCGTTGCTGGCTGACCAGGGAGCCCGGATCGACGGTACGTTCCATTGTCCGCACGTTCCAGGCGATGGCTGTGAGTGTCGAAAGCCCGGGTTGGCCCTGTACACCCTCGCCGCAGAGAAACTCGGGGTCGAGACGCGGGACGGTCTGTACGCCGGGGACAGGTCGCGCGACGTGCTCCCTGCTTTGAGTCTGGGCGGCTTGGGCATGCTGGTGGCAGGGGAGGGCGGCGAGTATGATGGCCCGGAGATTTCGGGCGTGATCCGAGTGCCCGATCTGTTGACGGGAATCAAGGGACTGCGGCTGGTACCGGAGGACGACCCCTGATCTTTCGTGGCACAGAGGCTCTGCATGTCTGAATCACTGGGAGTTGCGGTCCTGGCATCCGGCTCGGGCACCAACCTGCAGGCCATCATCGATCGCCTTCACGTGCGCACGAACGGCCACGTGCGGGTCGATGCCGTCATCGGTAGCAGACCTGGCATCGGGGCGCTCGAGCGGGCCGAGAGGCACTCCATTCCTGCTTATACGCATCCGCCGGGGGATGACGGGGGCGCCTGGCTCCTGGAGACACTCGGCTCAGCCGGGGCGGATCTGGTCGTGCTCGCCGGGTGGTTGAAGTTGATTCCGGCGAGCGTGGTGAGATCGTTGCGAGGCCGGATCATCAACATTCACCCGGCACTTCTGCCGTCATTCGGCGGGCCTGGAATGTACGGCCGGCGAGTTCATGAGGCCGTGGTCGAGAGTGGGGCGCGCATATCGGGAGCCACCGTGCACTTCGTGGACGAGATCTACGACCACGGAGCCATCATCGCCCAGTGGCCCGTACCGGTCCTCGCTGGAGACGACGCAGATGCCCTGGCGAGCCGGGTCTTGGCGGTCGAGCATCGACTGCTGCCTGCGATCGTGGAAGCGTATGCGGAGGGCAGGTACACGTTGAGTCCAGCCGGGCGAGTCGTATGGACGGGGCCGTGGTTTCCCGGCGACGAATTCACGATGATTTCAAGACAGACAACCGACTGAAAGAGGCGAGGAATGCCGTACGCCATATTGAGCGTTTCGGACAAGACGGGCATAGGAGATCTGGCGGCGGCGCTGCATGCGCGGGGCTGGACACTGCTGTCGACCGGGGGGACGGCCCAGGCCATCCGCGAAGCTTCGGTGCCGGTGACCGGTATCGGCGAGCATACGGGTTTCCCCGAGATCCTCGGTGGTCGGGTGAAGACGCTCCATCCTGCCGTGCACGCTGGCCTTCTGGCTCGTCCCACGGTAGAAAGTGACGTCCGGGACCTCGAGCGGCACGATCTGAAACCGGTCGGGATCGTCGTGGTCAACCTCTACCCGTTCCGTGAGACGATCGCCCGTCCGGACACCACCCTGGCCGGAGCATTGGAGCAGATCGACATCGGCGGACCCACGATGCTGCGGGCGGCGGCCAAGAACCATCCCTTTGTCTGGCCGGTGTGCGACCCCACGGACTACGAGCGTCTCATCGCGGCCATCGACGAGGGCGGGGACCAGGACGAGTTCAGGCGAGCCCTGGCGACGAAGGTGTTCGCGCACACGGCGGCCTACGATTCCGCGGTCGCCGGCTATCTGCGCGGATCGAAGGAGGAGGGAGATGCCGGCGGTTTGCCGGAGGACCTCATGGTGTCTCTGAGTCGGGTGCAATCACTGCGCTACGGAGAGAACCCGGACCAGCCTGCGGCGTTCTACCGGGTATCGTCCGGCCCCCCCTTGGGGATTCCCGGACTGCGACAGTTGCATGGAAAAGACCTTTCGTACAACAACATCCTCGATCTTGACGGAGCCCTGCTGGCCATCGCGCCATTCCTGGGAGGAGACCAGTCGGCGTGCGCAATCCTGAAGCACACCACGCCTTGCGGGATTGCCGTGGGGCGCTCCCCGGCCGAAGCGTACCGAAAGGCCCTGGCGTGTGATCCGGTGTCCGCCTTCGGTTCGACCGTTGTGTTCAGCGAGCCGGTGACCGAAGCGGTGGCGGAGGAACTCGCGGCTCTGTTCGTGGAGTGTCTCGTCGCTCCGGGATACGCCCCGCCGGCTCTGACGATCCTGCGGCAGAAGCAGAACATCCGGATTCTGAAACCGGACGAGGACACCCGGTTCGGCAGTCATTCGGGTCACCTGGCCCCCGGGCTCGATCTGCGCGGGGTCATCGGTGGCGTGCTCGTGCAGGGCTCTCCGGCGCCGGCGCGGCCGTCCGACCTGCGAGCATCGGGCGCGACGGTGGCGACGACGCGGGCACCTTCCGATGCCGAATGGGAGGACCTGGCTTTTGCGTGGGCGGCGGTACAGTCCGTCAAGTCGAACGCCATCCTGCTGGCACGGGATGGGGCGGCGGTGGGAATCGGAGCCGGTCAGATGAGCAGGGTCGACGCGGCGCACCTCGCTGCCCACAAGGCGACAGCGGCCGGATTCGATCTCGAGGGCCTCGTTCTGGCCTCTGACGCCTTCTTCCCGTTCCGTGACGGCGTGGACGCCGCCGCGGAAGCCGGGGTGACGGCCATCATTCAGCCTGGCGGTTCCAAGCGGGACGCGGAAGCGATTGCCGCGGCCGACGAGCACGGCATTTCGATGGTATTCACGGGCCGACGGACTTTCCGACACTGAGTGCTCCCGCCCTTATCGAGGATGCGCTGCCCGTCGGCTCTCCGGATGTTCTCGGGGGCCGCGCGAAGCGGGCGCGGCCTTGACTGGCGGGATTCGTGCGTCTATAAAGGGTCGCGTGCACCACCCGGGGTACGGGCGTTCGAGGCCAACTCAAGAGGACATACTGACAACGTGAGACGCGGCAGAGGACCAACTGTGCCACGGGGGCCGAGATGGATCGTGGTACTCCTGGCCATGGCGACATTTGCGCTGGGAGCCTGCGGGGGACCTTTCCCGCAGTCGGCTCTCGACCCGGCCTCGGACTTTGCCTGGAAGCTCCAGGACCTGTTCGAGGGGATCTTCTTCTGGGCGGTCGTGGTGTTCGTCCTGGTCGAAGGCGCCCTCATAGTCGCCATCCTGCGCTTCCGCGAGAGGCCGGGGGGGCCGGAACCGAAAGCCACGCACGGCAACACCCTCCTCGAGATTTCGTGGACTCTGGCCCCGGCGATCGTACTCGTTCTGATCGCGATTCCGACCATCAAGACGATCTGGGATGTGGATCGGCCGCCGCGCGGCGAGTCCCTGGTCATTGAGGCGATTGGGCACCAGTGGTGGTGGGAGTTCCGCTATCCGGATCTTGGCGTGGTGACCGCGAACGAGCTGCACATCCCGGTCGGCAAGCAGATCGACATCCGTCTGACCTCCGCCGATGTCATTCACAGTTTCTGGTTCCCGCGGCTCGGGGGAAAGCGCGACGTGCTGCCGGGGCACGAGAACCAGCTGTGGTTCACGGCCGATTCCGCCGGGCTGTATCTCGGCCAGTGCGCGGAGTTCTGCGGACTGTCCCACGCCCTGATGAAGATGGAGCTGGTGGCCGAGTCGCCTGAGGAGTTTGAGGCGTGGGTGGAGCACCAGAGATCCGATGCGGTCGTGGCGGATTCAGCGGCTTTCGCGGAGGGCAGCCAGGCATTCCTGCAAGGTGGGTGCATCGCCTGCCACGCGGTGCGCGGCACGATCGCACAGGGTGTGATCGGGCCGGACCTGACGCACATCGGGAGTCGACGCCGGATCGCCGCCGGCATTCTCGACAATACACCCGAGAACATGCGGCACTGGATCGCGAATTCCCAGGCCGTGAAGCCGGGGTCCCTCATGGTGGTTCCAGAGCTGGATGACGAGACCCTCGATCGCATCGTGACGTATCTGCAGGGACTCAAGTAGGGCACGGGCCGGAACACGATCCGACTTATCAGGAGCACAGGGGAATACATGGCAGTCACGGAAGCAAGTCCAGCCGCCGCGAGCCACGCTCACGAGGGGACCTACGCGGGAGGGCTCCTGAGCTGGATCACGACGGTCGACCACAAGCGGATCGGCGTGATGTACGGCGTCAGCGCGTTCTTCTTCTTCCTGGTGGGCGGTCTCGAAGCGCTGCTCATCCGCCTCCAGCTGGGCTCGCCCGAGAACACATTCATCGAC
>JAMJQV010000331.1 GCA_023554435.1 Gemmatimonadota bacterium
GAAAACCTGGACAAGGTCGAGCCGGGCAGCCTGCGGACGGCTGACGGAGGCCCGTTCGACTGGGTCGCGGTGAAGAACAAGTACTTCGTGATCGCGCTGGTGTCGCCGGAAGCGGGTCCGGCGTTTGGCGGCATGCTGGTAATGGGAGAGCCCGCTGAGCACACGGCGCGCATGGTGGCCTCGCAACCGGCTCCGGCCGGGAGTGGTTTCGGTTTCCAGGCCTACTTGGGGCCGCAGGAATACGGACGCCTCGAGGCCGTCGGTCGATCGCGCGACCTGGAACACGTGAATCCGTACGGCTGGCGCTGGATGCGCCCGATCATCCGGCCACTCGTCGGGATCGTGATGGTGATCCTGGAGTGGATGCACAACTTCCTCGGGCTCGCGTACGGATGGGTATTGATCCTGTTCGGAATCGCGATGCGGGTGGTGTTGTTCCCGCTGTACCAGAAGTCCATGCGGTCGCAGATGGCCCAGATGCAGGTGCAGCCCCTGATGAAGGAACTGCAGGCCAAGTACAAGGACGAGCCGCAGAAGCTGCAGTCGGAAATGATGAAGCTGTACAAGGAGCACAACGTGAACCCGCTGGGAGGGTGCCTCCCGATGCTCCTGCCGATGCCGATCCTGTTTGCGTTGTTCTTCGTGTTTCAGAGCACGATCGAATTCAGGGGGGTGCCCTTCCTGTGGCTTCCCGACCTCTCCCTGAAGGACCCGTACTACATCATCCCGCTTCTGATGGGTGGTTCCATGTTCCTGCTGTCGTGGATCGGGCAGCGCGGCATGGAGGCAAACGCGCAGATGAAGATGATGACCTACATGATGCCGGCCGTGTTCACCGTGATGTTCGCGAACTTCCCTTCTGGCCTGAACCTGTATTACGCCACGAGCAACCTCGCTTCACTGCCACAACAGTTGTACCTGTCGAAGGAGCGCAGGGCGGTGAAGAGGAAGGCCGACCAGTACAAGGCGAAGGCAGGCAAGGATGATGGGGATGGTGGAGGGAGCGGATAGCATCCGCCGCCGGGAAGGTGTGATTCGCGCACTGGCAACTCAGGCACGCTGACAGATGGCCAACGTCTCCACGATCGCAGCCATCTCGACGCCCCCCGGACGCGGAGCCCTGGCGGTGGTCCGGGTGAGCGGCCCGGACGCGGCTCTCATAGCGACACGGCTCGGACTTCCCGGGGACGAGGCGCGTGTCGCCCGACACGGAACGCTTCGACACCCCGCGACGCAAGAACCGGTCGACGACGTCGTCGCGGTTCGCTTCAGTGGTCCCGCCTCGTACACCGGTGAAGACATGCTGGAGATCAGCTGCCACGGCGGTTCCCTGGCTCCACAACTCGTGCTTGAGGCGGTATGTGCGGCAGGGGCCCGCCAGGCCGAGCCCGGCGAGTTCACGCGGAAGGCCTTCCTGAACGGCAAGATGGACCTGATGCAGGCCGAAGCCACGCTCGACGTGATCGAAGCGCGCTCCCCTGCCATGCACAGGGCGGCGTTGTTTCAACTCGACCGGGGCCTGTCGCGCCGCATAGAGGACCTGCGGCAGGAGCTCATGGGTTTGCAGGCGCTGCTCGCCTACGACATCGACTTCCCGGAAGAAGACGACGGCCCTGTACCCGCCGTGCGCATCGACGAAGCGGCGGATCGGCTGGTGAGCGGCTTGAGCCGAGTGCTGGAGCTGGCTCCCGAAGGGGAACTCCTGCGGGACGGAGCTCTCACCGTCGTCGCGGGTCGCCCAAACGCAGGTAAGTCCAGTGTTTTCAACGCTTTACTGGGTTTTGAGCGGGCGATAGTCACGGAGGAACCGGGGACGACCCGGGACGCGATAGAGGCCCTGATCAGCGTTGACGGGTACCCGTTTCGGTTGGTGGACACGGCAGGTCTCCGGGAGGACGCCGGACGGATCGAGGGTATGGGGATCGAAGTGGCCCGCGGCTACTTGCAGCGCGCCGACCTCGTGCTGCTCTGCGTGGAGGCGGACAGGGCGCCGGGGTCGGATGAAGCCCGCTTTGCGGATGAGCTCATGGCAGCGGGTGGCTCGCGAGTGGTGATCCTGCGTACGAAGTCAGACGTATGCCCGGGAGAGGTGACGGGGCTCGTGAGCGGGTCGGTGCCGGAACTGGTGGTTTCCGCGCTCACCGGGGACGGACTGCCGGAAGTGCGCGCCGCCATGCTCGCCCGGGTGTACGCCGGCATCCGGGGCGACGAGGAGACTCCGGTGGTCACACGGGCGCGGCACATCGAGTGTCTGTCGCGAGCTCGAGCCGACACTGCGGAGTTTCAGAAAGCCAGGAACCGGGGCCTGCCAGCGGAGATCGCGGGCACGCACATCCAGGATGCCACGCTTGCGCTGGAGGACATGCTCGGTGCAGTGAGCACCGAGGACGTCCTGGACAGGGTCTTCAGCGCGTTCTGTGTCGGCAAGTAGCGCCGGGCCTCAGGCCGCGCGCTGACACCTCGGACAGAGGTACGTCCGCTTCCCCACCAGGCTCAACGACTCGAGCTCCGTCATGCAGCGCGGACACGTGTGACCCGGTCGCCGCCGGTTGATCAGCCAGCCGGGATCGGAATGCGCCGCCTGCCAATGAAGAGTCGCACGTCTCAGGACACGCCGCAGGTACTTGTGAACCAGCGTCAACTGCTCATCCGTGAGATCAGCGATCTTGCAGTCCGGACGGATGCTCGCCTGGAAGCAGATCTCGTCCGCGTACTCGTTCCCGATCCCGGCCACGACCTCCTCGTTCATCAGGAAGCCCTTGAGAGAAGTTCGGCCGCGCGATCCGGCGAGCTGAATGAAGCGGGAAGCGGTCAGCTCCTCGCTGAGGGGATCCAAACCCAGATTGTTGAGGACCCCTAGACCGCTAAAGTCATCACCTTCAATTAGATAGACGTCGCTCGCGGAGGCGGTCGAGGCGAAACGGAGTTCGCGACCGGCCGCAAACTGCAGGCGGATCTTGCTGGTCTCCCGTGGGGGGGCGGTCTGCGATTCGAGGTACACCTCACCGTCGGTACCCATGTCGAATACCAGGCTGACCTCGGAGCGGAAGCGCAGGACCACGTACTTCCCGTGCCTTTCGACGGTGTCGATGGCGTGACCCTGTATCTGTTCTGCGGCCCGATCGCCGTCGAGGTCCACGGTTTCCGCATCGTCGATCAGGACCACAGAAACGGTCTTGCCCGTAGCGTATCCGGCAAAGGCGTCGATCATTCGCTCGACGTCAGGTAGCTCTATCATCACTTGTTCTTCCTCGCGCGCGGGTGAGAGAATCTACGGGGATACACCGGGAAAACTGGAAAGTGCCATCCGCGAATAGCGCGCATATCAAGGGGCAAATCAACCGCAGGGCGCACGGCGAACACTCGGGCGGCAGGCGACGCGCGTCGGCGGTACTTGGCCGCACAGAGCGTAGAGTCCTAGTTTGGCGCCCCTGCTGCGGTGGCACGCCTCCGTGGCGCGCGGTGAGGTCGGAACGCGGGCGACGACACGCGCGTGGGCCACGCAGGTAAGCTCAGGAGAAGAATGTTCTACGACGTGATCGTGATCGGTGGAGGACACGCTGGAACGGAGGCGGCAAACGCCTCCGCCCGGCTGGGGGCTCGTACGCTGCTCGTAACCTCGTTCCTGGCTCGGGTCGGCCAGATGTCCTGCAACCCGGCGATCGGGGGAGTCGCAAAGGGAACGGTGGCGCGGGAAGTCGATGCCATGGGTGGACTTATGGGCATCGCCGCGGATCGAACGACCATCCACTTCCGCATGCTCAATCAAAGCAAGGGTCCGGCCGTGTGGGCGCCAAGGGCGCAGTGCGACCGCGGAGGCTATTCGACAGAAATCCGCCGGCTGCTGGAGGAGCAGGCGGGTCTGGAGTTGTACCAGGGCACCGTTGCGTCGTTGAAGATCGAGGGCGGGAGGGTAGCGGGCGTAAGCTGTTCCGATGGCAGCGATTTCGCATCCAGGTGCGTCATTCTCACCGCGGGGACCTTCCTGCGAGGCAGCATACGCATCGGCGTCGAGCGTGAACTCGCAGCCGGAAGGGCCGGGGATGCTCCCACGGTGGACCTCGCGGACCAGCTGCGCGAGCTCGGCCTGGAGGCAAGGCGGTTCAAGACGGGCACCCCGCCACGAGTGGACGGCCGAACGGTGAACTTCAACCGCCTGGAACGACAGGATGGAGAGGACGCGGGGTATAGGTTCTCCCACTGGGGGTCCGCCGCGCGGCTTCCGAGTCGGCCGTGCTGGATATCCCGTGCGGGCGGTGAGGTCAAGCGAATCGTCGAGGAAAGCCTCGGTCGGTCGGCTCTATACGGGGGGATGATCGCGTCCCAGGGACCTCGTTACTGTCCATCGATCGAAGACAAGATCGTCAAGTTCCCCGATGCGGCGGGGCACCAGGTGTTTCTGGAGCCCGAGGGTCTGGAAACGAGCGAGCTATACGTCAACGGGTTGTCGACCTCGCTCCCGCCCGATGTGCAGCGACAGTTCCTGGCAGTCGTGCCCGGCCTGGAGAACGCTCGCATGACGCAAGCGGGGTACGCCATCGAGTATGACTACTTCCCTCCCCTTCAGCTTCGGAACACGCTCGAGTTGAAGAGCATCGAGGGCCTGTTTCTGGCGGGTCAGGTGAACGGGACGACGGGCTACGAGGAGGCCGCCGGCCAGGGTGTCGTGGCGGGTGTCAACGCCGCGCATGCAGCCCTCGAGAGGGACCCGTGGACACCAGGTCGAGATGAGGCCTACATCGGGGTACTGGTGGACGACCTCGTCACGCGCGGAGTCGACGAACCCTATCGCCTGTTCACCTCGCGGGCGGAGTTCCGCCTCCTTCTACGACAGGACAACGCCCTGTCCCGGCTGGGCCCGACGGCAGCCCGGCTCGGGCTCCTGTCCGGGGATCAGCTCCGGCGCCTGGACTCGCACCTGGCGGACCTGGAGCAGGCCCGGAGCTGGGTACGCGAGGAGCGAGTGGATCCGATTGACGCCAATCAGTGGCTCGTGGAACGTGGAACGAGCCCCCTTTCGGAGCGGCAGCCGCTGGATCGCCTGGCACGACGGCCGCAGGTCACTCTTCTCGACCTGGTGGCCGACGACGGACCGGTGGAAGATCCGGGCGTAGGGCGGGACGCTCTCACGGTGGTGGAGATGGAGATCAAATACGAAGGCTACATTCGCCGCGAAGAGGAACGGGCGAGGGCGCTGGCCGAGAGAGAAGACCAGGCGCTTCCCGAGGACGCACCGTACCTGGAGTTCCAAAGCCTGTCGTACGAGGCCCGCCAGAAGCTGGAATCCGTGAAGCCGAAGACCATCGGACAGGCCGGGCGCATCCCGGGGGTGTCCCCCTCGGACCTTCAGAACCTGCTGGTGGAGGTTCGAAAGCACGTGTTCGGGCGCACGAAACCCTGACAGGCGAACCTCCGCGAGCCAGGCGATCCCGGGTAGATCGTAGCCTTCCGGAAGAGTGTTTCACGTGAAACACCGGCCAGGTGGACCTCGCGATGTTTCACGTGAAACACCCCTTCCTTGGAGTTCGTACCACCCCGCCGTATATTCTCCGCCCCTTGCGAAATGGAGCGTCTGGTCGAGCGGGGACGGAGACATCCGAGACTCGCCTACTTTGGCGACAAGGGGCCGTAATATGTTGTGGCATAATACTTTACAGGTGTAGAGCGAATGTCCCGTGTCATCGCCATAGCCAACCAGAAGGGTGGCGTCGGTAAGACCACGACCGCCATCAACCTCGGGGCATCCCTGGCGATCGCGGAGCGACGAACCCTGATCATCGACTGCGATCCGCAAGGGAACGCCTCGAGTGGTCTCGGGATCGCGCGTGAGACAGACTCGGCGGACGTTTACGACTGCCTGGTAAACGGCACGGCCGTAGAGGAAGCGATCCGACCTGCGATTCACTTTCCGCTACTCGATGTGGTGCCGGCGAGCCGGGACCTCGCCGGCGCAGAGGTGGAGCTGATCGAAAGGCCGCGTCGCGAAAGGATTCTGCGCGACCTGGTGGAGCCAATCCGCGGTCGTTACGAGTACGTCCTGATCGACTCACCGCCGTCCCTCGGGCTGTTGACCCTGAATGCCCTCGTCGCCGCAGACACCGTGCTGATACCGATCCAATGCGAGTTCTATGCCCTGGAGGGCCTGAGCCAACTTCTCAACACCGTTCGTATCGTCCAGCGGAGCATCAACCCCGAACTGGGTATCGAGGGGGTGCTGCTGACGATGTTCGATTCGAGACTGAACCTCTCCAAGCAGGTCAAGGGCGAGGCGGAGGAGTACTTCGGGGCGAAGGTGTTCAAGACCTGGATACCGAGAAACGTGCGATTGGCAGAGGCGCCGAGCTTCGGCCAACCGATTGCGCTGTATGACGTTCTGTCCACCGGAGCCCGGGGATACCTCAGTCTCGCCTCGGAAATCGTTCGACGGGACGAAGAGCGGAAGGGGGCCGTAGTTGGCCAAGCCTGAGTCAAGACGCCTGGGGAAAGGCCTGGGAGCGCTGCTCGGAGAGTATCTGGAGGAGCCGACCTCGGGAGAGATACCCATTCGAGAGCTGGATGTCGGTCGAATTCGGCCGAACCCATTTCAGCCGCGGCGCCAGTTTGAGGACGACTCGCTGGACGAACTCGAGGCCTCCATCCGCGAAAACGGGTTGTTGCAGCCGCTGGTCGTCCGTCCGTCCGGGCCGGACTTCGAACTGGTGGCCGGCGAGCGGCGGTGGAGGGTTCTGACGCGACTGGGCTGGGAGAAAGTGCCCACGGTGGTGCGGCCTCTCAGCGATGAACAGATGCTGGTCATGGCCCTCGTGGAGAATTTGCAGCGCGAGGACCTTGGTCCGCTCGAGGAAGCTGTCGGGTATCAGCAACTGGTTGATGGGTTTGGACTTACACAGAAAGCAGTGGCGCGGCGAGTGGGTCGAAACCGGTCGACGGTGGCGAACGCGCTCAGGCTGCTGACGCTTCCCCCCGAGGTACGAGGGTTGCTGAGCGACGGTGTGCTGACGGCGGGTCATGCCCGCGCCGTTCTTTCGGTCGAGGGAGAAGCCGAACAGGTCGCACTTGCGCGCGAGGTCGCCTCCAAAGGGCTCTCGGTCCGTGAGGCCGAGGCGCTGGCACGCCGTGGCAGGAAGCAGGGCAAGCCGGGCGGGAAGCGAGACAGGCGCAAAGAAGATCCGGTTGCCCGTAAGGCGGCGGTACTGCTGTCCCGGGTCTACGGCACGGATGTGAAGGTCAGCCTGAAGTCCAGTACGAGCGGTGAAATCAGGATTCCTTTCCGGGATCCTGACGACTTCGAGCGGGTGACGCGCGAATTGCTCGGCGAGGACGAGTCCACGGATCTGTTCGGGGCCCGATGAGCGAGGAAGGCAAACGGCGGTGGACGCTGATCCTCGTGAGAGAAGGTCAGGTGAACTCGCGAACCCTGGCCATGTCCCGGGGACAAGTGCTCGCGTTCGGCAGTCTGGCGCTGGCAGCACTGGCAACGGCCTTCTTCGCCGCCGGTAAGTGGACGGGGGATCTCGCTTCCCGGGGCCACGTGGAGGCGCTCGAAGCCGAGGTCCTGGACTTGCGGGAGGAAAACGCTGCGATGGCCGTGGTCGCTGAGCGTGTCGAGCGCCTGGAGGCTGAGTATAGTCAGCTCAGGGGTGTCATGGGCGGCGAGCTCGGCGCTTCCAGACGTGACATTCTGCTGCCGCCGTTGTCAGAGGAGGATGCGACGGCCCGCCGCGTGACCGAGGAGCAGGAGGCAGCACGTTTCGTATGGCCGGTCGTGGAACAGGGGTTCGTAACCCGGACTTTCGGCGACACCACGTCGGTGCCCGGGGAGGAGCACGTCGGGGTGGACATCGCTGTGCCGGCCGGTTCCTACGTCCGCACGACGAGGGGCGGCACGGTGGAGGAAGCTGGGGACGATGTGGCGTACGGGCTCTTCGTCAAGGTGACGCACGATGACGGAATCAGCAGTCTGTACGCGCACAACTCCTGGTTGTTCGTATCCGCCGGTGATTCGGTGGAGATAGGAGAAGTCATAGCCCTGTCAGGAAATAGCGGCAGGTCGACCGCGCCGCATCTGCACGTGGAAATCGAGCGGGAAGGCGCTCTCGTGGACCCGCTCGACTATCTTGCGGAGGGGACCTGAGGGTGGGCCATACCAGAGCGAGGCCCGGAAGGGACGGTGAAAGGAATGAGCGAGATGTCTAAGACGAGAAACCGGACGGACGGCGCGCCCCGTGACGTGGGGGACGTCGTGTCGATCGTTGGGCCCGGCATGAAGGTGGTCGGTGATTGCTCCAGCGACGGCACGATCCGGATCGAAGGACAGGTCGAAGGTTCGGTGAAGGCGGCGAAGAGTGTGGTGATCGGCAAGGAAGGAGTGGTCCTGGGTGACGTCGTGACACAGGACGCCATTGTCGCCGGACGCGTAAATGGCAGCGTCAGCGCGGAGAGCCGAGTCGAGCTGCAAACGACCTGCAGGGTCCAGGGCGACATCCGGAGCCGCCGGATCAAGCTGGATGAAGGGGGCCAGGTCGATGGACAACTCCACATGGGCGGGCGCGGCGCTGAGAAGCCGGCCGAGGGCGCCAAACATGGGGAGAAAGCGGCTCGGAACGCTCCAGAGGCAGTCCAGGTCAACTGACCTGAGCGCGTAACTACTGCCTTGACTGTTAGTTACTCCAGTGTACTTCGAGTGGCGACTTATCCACAGTTGTCCACATCGACGTCCGCGGGTCGGCATGGAACCGTGCGGTTTTCCACATCTCGTGATGTGAGGAACCCGTGGTCCTGATCGACGCGCTCCTATTCCTCGTTGGACTGACCGCACTTACGCTCGGAGCGGACTGGCTTGTCACGGGAGCGTCTCGCGTTGCCGAGCACCGTGGAGTCAGCCCGCTTCTGGTCGGCCTCACCATCGTAGCCTTCGGGACCTCCGCTCCTGAGCTGGTCGTTTCGGTGAGTGCCGTACTGCGCGGCCAGCACGGGATCGCAGTCGGAAACGTCATGGGCTCGACGGTGGCGAATGTCGGACTGATCGTGGGTCTGGGGGCGATGGTTCGCCCGATCTTCGTGCACCGGAAGCTCCTGCAACGCGAAGCGCCGCTCATGGTCCTGGTCCTGGCGGCGGTGATGGTATTTGCCTCGAATGGGGTCATCGGTACGCTGGATGCGCTGATTCTCGTCGGCGGATTCACGCTGTACATGCTGTACCTGGTTCGCTGGGGGAAGTCGGAAACGGAAACGGGGCAGTTCCAGGCGGCTCGCATCGAGGCTCATCTCAAGGATAACGGTCTGGTCCGTCGGCCCTTCGTCAACTGGCTTCGAGTGGCATTTGGAACGGCCCTGCTTCTCGCCGGGGCCTCCTGGATGATCGAATCGGCAGGCAAGATCGCGATAGCGTATCAGATACCCGAGGAAGTCGTGGGCGCGACGATGGTGGCCGTCGGCACATCGTTACCCGAACTGGCCTCAACGATCGCCGCGGCAGCTCGCGGCCTTGGAGACATCGCCATCGGCAACGTGATCGGGTCGAACATCTTCAACCTGGGTCTCGTCCTGGGGACGGCGGCTCTGTTCAGCCCCCTGGACCTGACGCCGGACACCGTGGCCAGACAGGTAGTACCCGCCATGATCTTCTGTCTGGCCCTGATTCCCCTGGCTTACACGGGGCACAAGGTGACGCGATGGGAGGGGGCCCTTCTCCTGCTGGGCTACTCGTTCTTCCTGTACCAGGTCCTCTAGAAGGGGGTCTTTCGCCCCGCCCGCCCGTACGTAAAGTTGTTCCGTAAAGGGATCACAGCGGAGGTCGGGATGTCCTCGTCGGTAAAGATGAGCAGCAAGCATCAGATCGTGGTGCCGCGCGAAGCCAGAGAAGCCCTTGGCCTGCGGCCGGGAGACAGACTTCTCGTGACGGTGGCCGGAGATGTCATCGAGATGCGCGTGGAGCCCCACGACGTGGTGACCGCACTCGAGGGCCT
>JAMJQV010000332.1 GCA_023554435.1 Gemmatimonadota bacterium
AAGAAGTCCTCACCAGGGAAGCGACGGCCCCTGTCCACCGCATGCTGACCGAGGGTGAGGGCGAAGAGGCCCAGCCGGAAGGGTAGGGTGGATCCGATGGAAGATCAGCATGAGCATGCGTGGGTTGCCCTGATCGAATACGGTGCCGTGTACGAGGCGGAGCTCGCGGCCGGTCGCCTCGAGTCCGCCGGGATACTCAGCCGCATCGACCGGCGCGGTGCCGCGGGCATCTTCGGCCTCGGGCACGCCGGCTCCTCGGTGCGTGGCGTAACGCTCTACGTACCCGAGGACTGCGTGACGGAAGCGCGAGAGGCGCTCGATCTCGAGGGCGAGTCCTGAGATCGACAAGGAGCCCCGGTTCGGGCTGAAGGTCCCTATCCGCGGGCTCTCCAGGCCGCGATGATGTCGGCTTCCCGGGCCATGATCGAGTCCTCGCCCGAGACCATCCGGGTCATTCGTTCCTCCGAGACCACGCCTGAATACCACCACTCGTGCGTATCGTGGACGGTCTTCGCCAGCGGTGTGAACGTCAGGCCGCTCTCGACCGCCCGTTCGATACTGGCGCGCGCCGTGCCGTAGTTGTCACCGGTCGGCACGACCCACGGGGTCATCTCGATGATGCCGTGCTCTTCGAGAAACTCGTAGTCCGGAATCGGGACCCAGGTGACCGGGTTGCTGAACGCGGCATGAACACCGTGCACGAACGCGTTCATGCCCATCGGCGAGGCCGGCCCGGCCACGTTGAAGGCGCCCACGTTCCGCTCTTCGATCAGCCGCACCATGAAGCCGGCCACGTCGCGGGCGTCGATGAACTGTACGAGATCGTCCTTTCCGGGAACCAGCACTTCTCCGCCGCGGGGGATCCGCACCGGCCAGTAGGTGAAGCGCTCCGTCCGGTCACCCGGGCCCACCATGTACGTCGGACGGGACAGAATCGTCCGGTCCTCTCCGATGATCCGGACGACCTCGGCCTCGGACAGGGTCTTCATGACCGCGTATCCGTATTCCATCTGCTGGATCTCGGTCAGCTCGGTGGTCGGGATCTCGGCGTTGAGGACGTCGGTCTCGAGCAGGACATCCCTCGTGTACGGGTAGTAGACCCCGATCGAGGACGTGTACAGGTACAGGTCGACGGCATCGCGCAGGAGCTCCGCCGAGTCGGTCGCCCACTGTACCCGGTAGCCGGAGTTGTCGATGACCGCGTCCCACGTCCGGCCCTTCAGAGCCTCGAGATCACCGTCCCGGTTCCCCACCAGTTGCTCCACGTGCGCGAAGAGGTCCTGGTTGACGGTGGGCTTCGACCGACCGCGCGTGAACGTGGTCACCGTGTGTCCCCGATTCAGCGCATAGGCCACGAGATGCGGTCCGAGCAGGTGAGTGCCACCGAGGATCAGGATGCTCATCGGGTGGGGCGCCCGTCCGGATTTTGTTGCGGGCTCCGGTCGTCGGTTGTCGCCGAGCACCGCTCCCGGGCGGCCGAGAAGGGCTACGGCCGCACCGGCCGTCAGTCCGGCGCCGAGGAATTCACGTCGTGAAGTGGTCATCGAACAGGCTCTCACTGTTGAAGGTCACACCATGGGCAGGTCAACGTAGCTTTTCGGGTCATGGCCGCGCGACACCCGATTCCGCGCAGACCGTGAGTGGGACTGGCACACGGGCTGCCGCTTTCACACCGTGGGAGCAGGAGACAGGCACCACGGCGGAGGAAACGACCATGACGGTCAGGGCATTGAGCGCGACGGAGGCACGGGCCGCCACCGAGATCCTGTGCGAGGCTTTCTACGACTATCCGGTGATGCGCTGGGTGCTGGAATCGGCCGGCGCGGACTACGATCGGCGGCTGGCCCGCATGGTCGGCTACTTCGTCACCGCCAGGACCTTCCGCGGGGAGCCTCTCCTGGGAATCGATCACAGAGGACGTCTCGGGGGGGTCGCCATGGTGTCGGACCCGAAGGGGCCTCCCAGCCCGCCGGAGCTCGGAGCGGAGCGCGAGGCTGTCTGGGCCGATCTCGGCCAGGAGGCCCGCTCGCGATACGAGGTCTTTGGAGAGGCCTGCGCCCCACATCTCGTGCAGGAGCCGCACCTCCACCTCAACATGATCGGCACGCTGCACGCGGCCCGCGGCAGGGGATACGGGAGGGCCCTGCTCGAATACGTGCACGCCATGTCGAAGCGGGATCCGAATTCAGGAGGTGTCTCGTTGACGACGGAAGATCCGGCAAACGTCCCGCTTTACGAGAGCTTCGGCTACGAAATCACGGGCCACGCGCGCGTTTCCGCTGACGTCGAGACGTGGGCCTTCTATCGACCGGACCGTCGATGACGGGTCAGGGCGCCGGGTCGATTCTGTATACCCTGCTTCCCGCCAGGATGTAGACCTCACCGTCCGCGTCGCGACCGAAAGAGTACACACTTCCCAGGTCAGGAATCGACCATTCGCGCTGCTCCACAGCCATGTCCTCGGCCGCGTCGTATCGAAAGCTCCGCAGCCACCCCGAGCAGTAGTCGGAGTAGAAGTAGGTCCCCTTCAGGGCCGGCATCGCGTCGCCCCGGTATACGTGTCCCCCGGTAATCGAGCAACCATCGCCGTGACCGTACCAGACCACCGGCTCCCGCAGGCCCGTGCGATCGCAGCCCGAGTCGCGGAAGCACTCGGGGCCCTCGACCGTGTTCCACCCGTAGTTCACTCCCGCCTCGGTCAGGGGAGCGACGCTCACCTCCTCCCACTCGTTCTGACCTACGTCCGCTACGTAGATGAAACCGCCCTCCGCATCGATGTCGTTCCGCCACGGGTTCCGGACACCGTACGCCCAGATCTCCGGCTGGCCGCCGCCGGAGGCGAATGGATTATCGGCCGGGATCGCGTATGGATCTCCGCCGTCCACATCGATTCTCAGGATGGCCCCGAGAAGCGTGTCCAGATTCTGGCCGTTTCCGCGTGGGTCCCCGCTCGACCCACCATCGCCGAGCGCGATGTATAGCATGTCGTCGGGGCCGAACAGGAGCTGTCCCCCGTTGTGGTTCCCATTCGGTTGCTCGACAAACAGGATCTCTTTCAACGTGGCCGGGTCCAGGCTGAGCCCGTCACCACGCTCGGTGTAGCGGACCACCCGGGTGTCGCCCGCGCCGTTGGTGTAGTTGGCGTAGACATATCCGTTGGACGCGAAGTTCGGGTGTAGAGCGATGCCCAGAAGGCCCTGCTCGTTGCCGCTGGAGATCCGGTCGCCTATGTCGAGGTAGGGTTCCGACCGAAGCTGTCCACCGTCCAGCACCCGGATCCGCCCCCTCTGTTCGACGACCAGGAGCCGACTGTCGCCCGTGATGCCGACGAGTTGAACGGGGCGTTCCAGTCCGCTCGCGATTTCGGTGAGGACGATGTCATCAGCCGTGGGAAGAGTGGCTGTCATTCCGTCCTCACCACACCCGGCCGCGGTTGAGAGAAGCGCGGCAACTGCGAGCGTTCCGGCTGCCCAACTTGTGATCGGTCTCACGAATCCTCCTGACGGCTCGATGCGCCCCGCGGGTGAGTTTCACACCATATTCTGCATTCTACACCGTAACCGGCAGAGCGCCACGTGTTTCCCGCGGGCGACAGCGGCGCGGTATACGGTCTTGCAGTGTGCGTCTGGGTATCACAAGCTGGACGCACACCTGGCAGGCGAAGGGAAATCGAGGAGTCTTGGCTGATGCGCATCCAGCTTTCAGAAGAACGGCGGGAACTCCTGGCAACAGCAGTCCAGCAGGTGTTCCTGGAAGAGTTCGAGCGCGACCTGAGCGATTTCCAGGCGCAGCGACTCATCGATTTCTTCATGAGTCAGCTGGGGCCACCGGTCTACAACCAGGCCATCCAGGACGCGCGGGCCCATATTCAGCTGAAGCTGGACGACCTGGACGGAGAAGTCTACGAACCCGAAACGCCAGTCTGAGCCGATGCCAACAGGGAATCAAGCGCCGATGTCGGCGCACGAGGCGCTCGAACGCCTGCGCGAAGGAAACCGTCTGTTCGCGTCCGGCGAGTTGAGCCGCCAGACGCGCCCCAGTCACAGCCGTGTCGCGGCTTCCGCACAGCAGGCTCCCTTCGCAATCATCCTGGGTTGCTCGGACTCCCGGGTCCCCGCCGAGATCGTGTTCGGCCAGGGCCTGGGAGACCTGTTCGTCATCCGGGTGGCCGGCAACGTCGTCGCGCCGTCACTGGTGGGCAGCGTCGAGTTCGCGGCCGCCAAGTTCGGCACCCGGCTCGTCGTGGTGCTTGGGCACACCGAGTGTGGGGCGGTTCTCGCCACACTCGACGAGCTCCAGCAACCAGTGGAAGACCAGTCGCCCAACCTGCGATCGATCGTCGATCGGGTTCGACCGTCGGTCGAGGGGCTATTGAAGACCGAGTTGCGACACGACCACGAGGCGCTGGTGCGACAGGCCGTTCGGGCCAACATCGGAGTCTCGGTCGACCACCTTCAGCACGGATCGGAGATCCTGGAGAGGCTGATAAGGGTGGAAGGCCTCCGCGTGGTCGGTGCCGAGTACTCCCTGGACACGGGCCTGGTCGAGTTCCTCGATGACGCCCGACCCTGACGACGGGTCGGGTTCGACAGGGGGCTTCCACCGTGCGACGAAGCCGCCTGAAGTTGTTCATGAGCTACTTCGTTGAGGCCGATACGGAGTTCCTGCTCTACAGCCGGCAGGATGAGGCCGGTCTGGGAGATCCTGGACCTCTAGAGGAGGGGGTTCGAGTGAGCCTCTGGCACGACGACCGAGTCGAAATCATCCAGGCGGACATCACGACACTGGACGTGGACGTCATCGTGAACGCAGCGAACATATCGCTTCTCGGCGGCGGCGGAGTGGACGGTGCCATTCACCGGGCTGCCGGACCGGAACTGCTGGAAGAATGCCGCACGCTCGGCGGTGCACAGACCGGTGAAGTGAAACTGACACGGGGCTATCGTCTGCCGGCGCGGTACGTGGCGCATGCGGTGGGTCCGGTGTGGCACGGGGGCGAGAGGGGCGAGGCTGCGCTGCTGGCTTCCTGCTACTCGGAGGCGCTCGAGCTGGCGACGGAGGTGAAGGCCGCCAGCATCGCGTTTCCCGCAATTTCCACGGGCGTCTACCGTTACCCGATCGAACAAGCGACGCGGATCGCCATGGAGACCGTGGCGGCGCACTTCAAGGTGAACACGAAGCCGGGAAAGGCCGTGTTCTGCTGCTTCTCAGACTCGGATGCTGAGACATACGAGCGGGTCGCCCGAGATCTGCTGGAGGAATGACGAGAAAGGCGGCCGCTAGCGCAGGCCCCGCACCACGTCACCCCGGATTTCGAGCACCTCGGGGCGCCCCCCATAGTGCTCGGCCATACCGACGTCGATGCACCACACCCGCCCCCCACAGTACGAAGTGATGCCGCCCTCCTGTACGGTGTGTCCGACCACGATTCTCTCCACGTCCAGGCCCTCGAGCACCATGGTCAGGGTGTCGCAGGCCGCCAGGTC
>JAMJQV010000333.1 GCA_023554435.1 Gemmatimonadota bacterium
CCCAGGTAGTCCCGCAGGATGTTCCACGCCCAACCGGCCCCTCGTCGTCCCTCGAAACCCAGGTACTCCCGGAACTGGAGTCGGACCGCCCGTCCGAACTTGTTGCTCCACCCGACCTTGAGAGGGATCAGTGGGGAAAGCGCGATCGCGGGCACGGATCCGAGAAGCGCGAGGAAGCCGCCGTACGAATGCCCGGCGCGAAGGGCCTGCGGCGCATGCCTTTCGGCGAGAGCCTCCGAGAACTGCCGATAGCGGTCCACCCGGGCCGGCAGGTCGGCGTGGGTGCGGAACGAGAGATCGGGAACGAACACCGTGAAGTGCTTGCCAAGCCGTGTCAGGCCCTCGCGGTAGTAGCCGGGATGCACACCCAGGCCCGGGAGGAAGATGACTGGCTCTCCATCGCCGTGGACTTCAACCGGTACCTGAAGACCGTCGAACCTGAAAGACTCATGCCTCACTGCCATCGGGCATCCTACGCCGGGTCCGCGGTGGGGGCAATCAGTTCGCGGCGGTGCTTCGCAGGCCTCAGCGTGTCCGGTGTGGCCCGTCTCGGCGGCGTCCGGTAGGTTCAGCCGTTGAATTTCTGTTGATCGAGCACTCGAGAGTCGGGGTGAAGAGAGTCCGTGACTGACGCGACAGGTCTGGTCTCGCTGAGACGAAAACGTGCGACTGAGGACGTCGAGGGCACTCCTGTGCCCGTGAGGCGGCGGGCGTTCATTGAGACCTACGGCTGTCAGATGAACATCGGAGACTCGGAGCTCATGGCGGGAGCGCTCGCCGGCCGCGGCTACGTCACGGTGGACGATCCGGCCCGTGCGGACGTGATCGTGATCAACACCTGCGCGATCCGAGAGCATGCCGAGACACGTGTGCTGGGAAGAATCGGGCAGTTGCAGGTCCACAGGAGGAATCATCCTGATCTCGTTCTTGCCGTCACCGGCTGCATGGCTCAACGCATGGGCAAGAACCTCCTGGATCGAACCGCCGGCGTGGATATCGTTGCCGGACCGGATTCGTACCGCAGGCTGGGCGACCTCGTCGACGAAATGCGGTTCGAAGGCTTGCCGCGAGGGCAGATGCTCCTGGCTCTCGACGAGACAGAGGCCTACGAGGGCGTGGACGCCATACGCCGGGAGGGGGTGACCGCGTGGGTGACCGTGCAGCGGGGGTGCGATCATCGCTGCACGTTCTGCATCGTGCCGTACGTTCGCGGTTCCGAGAAGAACCGGGAGCCTTCGGCCGTGCTCCGGGAGGTGCGGGAGGCCGTGGCCGCGGGTTACTCGGAGGTTAGCCTCCTCGGCCAGACGGTGAACTCTTATCGCATCGGTGACTGGGACTTCGCGCGGCTCCTGCAGGCGGTCGCGCGAGTGGACGGGGTGCGACGGGTGCGCTTCACTTCGCCGCACCCGAACGACGTCAGCGATCGAATGGTGCGTGTCATGGCCGAGGAGCCTGCCGTTTGCCCTCAACTGCACCTTCCGGTTCAGTCGGGGTCCGACCGCATCCTGAAGCGCATGGTCAGGCGTTACACGGTCCAGCAGTTCCTGGACACGGTCGGGCGGGTGCGTGAGAGCGTACCGGGAATCGCGCTGAGCACGGACGTCATCGTCGGCTTCCCGGGCGAGAACGAGAAGGATTTCGAGTCCACGCTTTCGCTCCTGCGCCAGGTCCGGTTCGATGATGCTTTTCTGTATCGCTATTCGCTGCGGGATGGTACTCCGGCGACTCGCCTGCCGGCCGGCGACTTCGTGAGCGACAAGACATCGGGAAGGCGGTTGGAAGAGGCGATCTCGCTGCACCGGAGCATCCAGCGCGAGATCAACGAGGGGGAAGTGGGGTCCGAGCACGAGGTCCTGGTGGAACGCCCGGCGCGTTCCGAGGGCGATGTCCTGGGGCGCACTGGAACGGGAAAGGTCGTGGCCTTCCCGGGGACTCCCGAGTATCGAAACACGTACCGTACGGTCCGCCTCACCTCTACCAGCGGGCCGACGTTCCGCGGAGAGGCCGTGACATGAGCTCCATCGGTCGAAAAATGCTCTTCGTGGCGGTCTTCTCGGCGTTGGCCGCGCTGTTCGCCGTGCAGAACGGAGGCGTGCGCGTGCCGCTCCATCTCGGAATCGTGAGTATCCGCTCCGTGTCACTGCCGGTCGTCGTGTTCGCGGCGGTGGGCGTGGGGATGCTGCTCGTATTTCTCGCCGGTCTTCGGGCGGACTTGAAGACGCGCAGAATGCTCCGGCGATACCGTGACGCGCTGGGCGGCGCGTCAGAGGAGCCCTGACCCCGAGGACCGGCGCCAGCCCCCGCCGCGTCCCGCCCCTTCTGCTTCTCGCACTGCTGACGGCCCTGGGTGTCGCCCTGGGACTCAGGTTCCCGTTCCTTCCCACGCGCGGCGGTCTGGTCATCTCGTGGCCTGTGCTCCTGGCGAGTCTGGTGCTGGTCACAGGGCGCTGGAGAAGCGCCTCAGGCGCAGTCTCCGGTCAGTCGCCAGTGCCGGTCTACCTGGCGCTGGCTGCCGGCCTGGGCGCAGGCGTCCTCCTTGGAGCCTCGGCTGCCAGGCGCGCTGGAGCGTCCTGCGTCCGGGATCTCGGGTCGGGTGACGGCGTCGAGCTCCACGGCCTGGCTGGCGAAAGCTCTGTCCAGGGCGTTGCCCGGCGCCTGACGCTGTTCGGAGTCTCGATCCGGCCGGTCGGCAGCGCACACCGCTGCAGCGTGAGCCGACTGGTGGTGCGACTCGACACCATACCGAGTCCGGTGCGGGCCGGAGCCCGAGTGACGGTCCAGGGCGAGTGGGTTCGAATCGGCCGTCCGTCGGCATGGCCCAGGCGCCCCGGTCGGCGCGGTATCGTGGTGGGACGACTCGACGAGCCGGGTGGGCGGGAAGATCGCTTGCTCGCTCCAGCAGCCGCTGCCCCGACTCGAGTGCTACGGGCAGCCCGGGCCCGAGCCTCCGATCGCCTGCGGAGGCTCCTTCCCCCCGACGTAAGTCCGGTGGCGCGAGCCCTGGTTCTGGCGGAGCGGGATGACCTGCCGGGCTCGCTGCGAACCCGCTTCGCCGAGGCAGGCCTGGCGCATCTTCTCGCGATCTCCGGATTGCACGTGGGATTGATTGGGTCGGCGATCGGCTTGCTGCTCCGATCGTTCGCGGGCCCCAAGAGGGCTGCCGTCGGAGCGGCGGCGGTGGTCGCCGTGTACGTCGCGGCCATCGGAGCGCCACCGTCGGCCGTGCGCGCCTCGCTGTTGCTGGCGGGATGGGCTGTCGCCCGAATTCGCGGCCTTCCGGCGCGCGCGTGGGATCTCCTCGGCGTTGCGGCGCTGGTGGCCCTCGTCAAGGATCCCCTGGTTCTGGTCGAGCCCGGCTTCCAGCTGTCGTTCGCCGGCTTCTCGGGTCTCGGGGCCGGCGCTGCCGTGTGGCAGGGCTGCACCGGGGGGCGGGCCGGGAACGGCCGGCGGGCGGATGGCCCGCTCCACCGTCTTCCACGCGGTGCACGACGTCGCCTGAAGCTGATCGGTCTGGCCATGGCCGGCGGTACCGGGGCCTTCATGGCGACCGCTCCGATCGCGGCGGCGCATTTCCAGCACGTAGCTCCGGCAGCCCTGATCTCTCACTTCGCGGGAACGCCTCTCGTTGGAGGGGCCATAGGGTCCCTGGCCATGACCCTGGTCCTCCCACCACCGCTGGACACTCTCAGCGCCGGTGCGGCCACGACGATCATCCGCTTCATGGTATCACTCGCGGACTGGATCGCGGGCCTTCCGGGTGCGCACGGCGCGGTCGTGGCACCTTCGCCCGCTACCTGGGCGGCGCTTCTCCTGCTGCTGGCGTCGCTGGGCCGGTGGCTTCGCTGGGGTCGCCTTCGAACGGCCGTGCTGCCCCTCGCCGGCGCTGCGGCACTGATCGTCGCCGCGCCCTCGCTGTATACGCGGGTGCCGGGCGGCCTGAGCCTGATCTGCAGTCTCGACGTGGGGCAGGGCGACGCCGCCGTGCTCCGGACCGCGCGGGGGCGCTGGATCCTGTTCGACGCCGGCCCCTCTTTCGGTACGCGGGACGCAGGACGCGACGTGGTCCTTCCCCTGCTGCGACGCTATGGAGCCCGACGTATCGACCTGTTCGTGCTTTCGCATCCCGATCTCGACCACGCGGGGGGCTTCGAGGCGATCCACGAGAGCGTTCCCGTGTTCCGTGTGCTCGATTCCGGCCATCCGATTCCGAAGCCCTCCTACGCGCGATTCCTGGCAAGGACGGAGGACGATGGGATCCGGTGGTTGCGGGCCCGCGAGGGCGACGCCGTATACCTCGACAACGTCACGATCCGGGTGCTCGGTCCACCGCCCCTCGGTCCCGAAAGCGGGGGCCATGGGCTCGCGAACGAGACGAGCCTGCTGTTGCGCGTTTCCATCGGTCGGGCGCTGGTCTACCTCAACACCGGCGATGCGACCGCGGCTGCGGAGAGGGCACTGCTGACGGCCTGGGGGGCGGACTCGTTGCGAGCGGATCTGCTCAAAGTGGGCCACCACGGCAGCAAGGGCTCCTCGGCGGCCGAGTTCCTGTCGGCCGTTCGCCCGTCGACGGCCATCATCTCCGCAGGCCGGGGGAATGCCTATGGACACCCGCATCCCTCGGTGCTGGATCGATTGTCGCGGGCCGGAGTCCCGCGCGTCTGGCGAACCGATCGAGACGGTACGCTGTGCATCGAGGTGGACGATGACCGAGGCTGGAGGGTTCAGGGCGAGAGCGAGTGGACGAGAAGCCCGGAGCGTGGCACGCGTCTTGACGTCATAAAGGGGTGAGAAATAGCGTATCGTACGCTCACCTACTGGAGGCAGGCATGGATCGATACGTGATCACCCTGGGCCGCTTCATCATCGAGTCGGAGCGCCGGCACCCCGGAGCGACGGGTGCTCTCTCCAACATCCTGTATGACCTCACCCTCGCCGCGAAGTTGATACACCGGGAGGTGAGCAAGGCGGGGCTGGTGGACATCCTAGGGATGGCGGGGAAGGAGAACGTACACGGCGAG
>JAMJQV010000334.1 GCA_023554435.1 Gemmatimonadota bacterium
GCCGTGAGGTCGAGGTTCCGGCCGGCACCACGATCTGGGACGCGGCGCGAGCTGCCGGGGTCGAGATCCCGGTCCTGTGTCACGATCCGAGGCTGCCGCCGGTGGGCGTGTGCCGGGTCTGCCTGGTCGACGTGGGCGAGAAAAAGCTGGCGGCGTCGTGCGTGCGCGAAGCCTCAGACGGAATGGCCGTCACCACCCGCAACGAGAAGATCGACGCCTGCCGGAAGGGTCTCGCGGAGCTTCTTCTCTCGGACTACCCGACAGATGCCGAGTCGGGCTCCAAGACGCAGAGCGACGAGCTGTTGGCCCTCGCGGCGGAGTACGGCGTGGCGTGGCCGGCGGCCTCCGAGAACGGCGATCGCACCGCGGCGGTAGCCGGTATTCCATCCGGGAACGGCCGCCCCATCGACCCGTCGTCGCCGGTGATCCGGGTGGACCATCAGTCGTGCATTCTGTGCGATCGGTGCATCCGGGCCTGTGACGACGTGCAGGTGAACGCGGTGATCGGCCGGACCGGCAAGGGCTACGAGACCCGCATCGGATTCGATCTCGACGATCCGATGGGCGTCTCGACGTGCGTGTCCTGCGGGGAGTGCGAAAAGGTATGCCCCACGGGCGCCCTGTCGCTGGTACAGCTGGTCGACAACCTGATGACGCAGGCGCCCAGGCCGCGCTCGGATCTCAAGCAGGTCGACTCGGTGTGTCCATACTGCGGGGTCGGCTGCGCGATCCAGTACCACGTGGACGAGGAATCCAACCGGGTCGTGTACGCCGACGGTCGCGCCAGCCCGGTGAACGACGAGCGCCTGTGCGTGAAGGGGCGATACGGGTACGACTACGCCCACCACGCCCAGCGCCTGACCGTCCCGTTGATCCGGCGCGACGACTCGTATCCCAAGGGCCCGCTGTCACCCGAAGTGGGCGAGTCGGATCACAAGAAGCGTCGCCGGCCCGGCGGCCTGGTGGACTACGAGCATGTCCTGCCCCACTTCCGCGAGGCCACCTGGGAGGAAGCGCTGGAGCTGGCCGGTCGCCGCCTGCGCGAGATCAAGGAGGAGCACGGTTCCTCGGCCATGGCGGGCTTCGGCAGCGCCAAGTGCAGCAACGAGGAAGCGTACCTCTTCCAGAAGATGATCCGGGCCGGCTTCGGGACGAACAACATCGATCACTGCACGCGGCTGTGTCACGCCTCATCGGTGGCAGCCCTTCTGGAGGGAATCGGCTCGGGCGCGGTGACGAACGTGTTCGGCGACGTGGGAAACGCCGAGGTCGCCCTGATCACGGGTTCCAACACCACCGCCAACCATCCGGTCGCCGCCACGTTCATGAAGCAGGCGGCCAGGGAAGGAAAGACGAAGATCATCGTGGTCGAGCCACGACGCATCGACATGGCCGACCACGCCGAGATGTTCCTGCAGATCCGGTCAGGAACGGACGTCGCGTTCTACAACGCCGTCATGCACGTGCTGATCGAGGAAGACCTGGTCGATCACGAGTTCATCCGGACGCGCACCCGCGACTTCGAAGACCTGAAGGCGCTGGTGGACAAGTACGACCCGGAGGTGGCATCAGAGATCTGCGGAGTCCCTGCCGACGACATTCGCCGTGCGGCCCGCCTGCTCGGCACGGCAAAGACCGCCATGGTGTTCTGGGGCATGGGCATATCCCAGAGCGTGCACGGAACGGACAACGCCCGCTGTCTCATCGCCTTGATGATGATGACCGGCAACGTCGGAAAGCCGGGTACGGGCCTGCATCCCCTGCGCGGGCAGAACAACGTGCAGGGCGCCTCGGACGCCGGCCTCATCCCGATCGTGTATCCGGACTACCAGAGCGTGAAGGATCCCGAGGTGCGGGCGAAGTTCGAGGCCGCCTGGGGCGTGGATCTCGATCCGAACCCGGGCCTCACCGTGGTCGAGATCATGGGGCAGGCCCTCGCCGGCGACATCAAGGGCATGTACATGATGGGCGAGAATCCCTTCCTGTCCGACCCCAACGTGAACAAGGTCCGGAAGGCTTTGGCCAACCTCGACTTCCTGGTGGTGCAGGACATCTTCCTCACCGAGACGGCCGAGTTCGCCGATGTGATTCTCCCGGCCACCACGCATCTGGAGAAGGTCGGCACCTATACCAACTCCGACCGACGCGTGCAGGTGGGTCGCAAGGCACTGCATCCGCCCGGATCGGCGCGCGAGGACTGGAAGATCGTCTCGGAGCTTTCGACGGCGTTCGGCTATCCGATGCGGTACGACTCGCCGTCGGACGTGTTCGACGAAATGACCTCTCTGGCGCCATCCTACGCGGGGCTCACGCACGAGAACCTGGGGCTGACCGGCAAGCTGTGGCCGTGCCCGGACCTCGACTCGGACGGCACCCAGGTCCTTTTCGGCGACTCGTTCCCGACGCCCGACGGCCGGGGACGCTTCGTTCCGGCCGAGTTCACACCACCGTCCGAGCCGCCGGACGACGAATACCCGTTCATCCTCAACACCGGCCGCCTGCTGGAGCACTGGCACACGGGCACGATGACGCGGAGATCGAGGGCCCTGCACGCGATCGCGCCGGAGGCGAGGGTGGAGGTTCACCCGGATGATCTCAAGGCTCTTGGGGTCAAGAAGGGGGGCTGGGTAGACGTGACCTCCCGGCGCGGCTCAATCACGCTGAAGGCGAAGGCCTCGAAGGACCTGCTGCCCGGCAGCGTGTTCATCCCGTTTCACTTCCGCGAGGCCGCCGCCAACGTACTCACCTACGATGCTCTGGACCCTTACGGGAAGATCCCCGGTTTCAAGTTCTGCGCTGTGCGGATCACCGCGGCTGACTGAAAACGAGGGGGTTTGTGGGTGCATCCGAGCACCCTCTGCGAAAAGTGGGAAAGTGGGAATTCCTACCGAGGGTGCCGAACGAAGGGGCGCGTTCAGGGCGAAGACGGGATTGACAGGCTCCTGGCGGTTTGCGTAGCCTCGATAGCGCTCCCCACGGGCGGTGGAGGGCGGCATGTACTTTCTTTTCGAGTCGCCGGTGCTCCGAGGCGCCGGCTCTCAATCGCACTACAGGTTGTTCCGGGCGTCGGCGATTACCGACGCCTCAATACTGCTGGCGCTGCCGTGACCACTCGGGTCGGCGTCGCCGGCGTGTGCCCATCAAGGAGGAATGGATGCTACGTCGTTTCGTGATGTTTGCTGTAGCCGCGGCCGTTATCTGGCCCGGCGCCGTAGTCGCACAGGAGGATATGGCTGAGGAAACTCCGCCGATGCTGATGATCAGCTCCTGGAAGTGCGACTTCGGCGATGTAGGGGCCATCGGGGCCGACTGGGAAGCGGGCGGAGTGGCCGCCGCTAACGCCGCGATCGCCGCTGGACACTGGGCGTCCGCGGGTGTCTTCTACCACGACTGGGCTGACGAGTGGAACGTCAACTTCTGGGCCGTGGGCGAGAACGAGGCGCACCTGATCGAGGGCCAGGAAGTCAGCAACGCCGCCTACGAGGACGCGAATGGCGAGGGCCTGGACCTGTGGGACCACTGCAGCGAGCACACGGACGGGTTCTACCAGCTCGCCGAGAGCACAGAGACCGACGCCGAGGTCCCGGGCCCGGCCATGGCCATGAGTTCCTGGAAGTGCACCGACGTCGGCCAGGTGTGGGAAGATTGGGATTCCTACACGCTCGGCAAGGCGCAGGCCGTGGTGGACGCCGGTCAGTGGAGCGACGCGGGGATGTTCGTTCACGCCTGGGCCGGTGCGTGGAACGTGAACTTCTACTACATGGGTGAGGACATTCCGGCCATTCTCGAGGGCTGGGACGCCTTCACTGGCTCCATGGGCGATGACGCCCCGGACATCACCGAGGTCTGCAGCGAGCACAAGGACGGCTTCTACCAGTTCGGCACGACGGCCACGGGCGACTGAGCCTCTGACCCGGCGTGGCACTGGCCTCGCATTGAGCCCAAACAGAAGGGGCGGCCATCGAGGCCGCCCCTTTTGCATTCCTGCTGATGGGTGCTGCCTCCACGGAAAGGCAGCCAGGAAGGTCTGATTACATGTCGCCCGGCACGTACGACATGCTCTCGACGTAACCGGAGCTCTCGTGCTCCATGCGGCGCACGATCTCGGACCACTCCGCACCGAGTGCCTCCATCTCATCTCCCGCGTCCGCGGCCTCGACCAGGTCGTCCCACGAAGCGTCGGAATGGAATTCAGCCAGGCTCGGCACGAAGAACACCCACGTCATGCGCTCGTCGCCGATCCGCGTGCGGTAAGCGCGGGCTCCATAGGGGTAGTTGATCTTCTCGAAGAACGCGACCCACTTCTCCGCGTTCTCCATCCACTGCTCCTCCGTCGCTCCGTCCGCGAGCCACTCGTAGTGGACGTGAGCGGCGTTGACGTCATCGAAGCCCTCCGGCCAGTAGTACAGGGAGGGAATGGACTCGATGATCTCGGTGCTCGAGTGGGCAGGAACCTGCTGTATGGCCTCGAAGAACTCGTCACGAGCGGCCTCCCCGTCCGTGCCCTCGAAGCTCCGCCACAGCTGCTGAGGATCGTCGAAGTAGGCAAACGCCTCGATCGGATAGTACAGCGTGAAGCCCGTGGAATTGCCCCAGAAGTGCCATTCGTAATCGCTGACTCCGGCCGCCGTGGCAGCCTCTTTCAGCATCTCGAGCGCCTCGACATAGGCCTCGCGATGTGCGGGCTCCACATCGACCGTCATGACCATGCCGAGCTCGCCCTGCTCCATGTCCTGCGAGCTGGCCGTCGCAGGCAGCAGGGGCAGCATCAGCGCGGCACATCCCACCGCGGTAAGGACTTTTCGCATCTCACATCTCCTGTTGGGATAGAAGACGACCGCGCATGACGCGGTCAGAAAGAACGGTTTGGCGTTGGAGAAACACTCACCCCTGCGCGCGGGGCCCCGGAGGGGGGTCCGGGGGCCCGCGCTCCCAGCCTCGGTCGCTCCACCGTAAACAATTCTGCCTGAGATGTGAAGGCCGGTCCGGGCTCGTGATGCAACGAGGGGCCGGCTCGCGCCGACCCCTCTCTTTCCGAACGCCCATCCTCACGCGCCCGGCTTCTGCTGACTCCGAAAGTTACTCGCCCTTGATGTGGATCTTCCGGGCCAGCGCCTCGGCTGCCTTGGGCATCTTCACCGTGAGCACGCCCCTGACGAAGTTGGCGTCCACGTTGTC
>JAMJQV010000335.1 GCA_023554435.1 Gemmatimonadota bacterium
GCGGCCGGTTTCGACGCCAACAAGATCTTCATCCAGAACGGGCGCGAGCACGGCGCGAGGATCGTACGACGGTTCGTGGACGCGCTGGCGGAGACCCCGCGTCGTTGACGGTGTTTTGCGCCGCGAATAGCTTCTGGAACGATTCTCTGGGCGGTCCCCGCGGCCGCAGGAACCAACACTCGAAGTGCCGATGAACGAGAGCAGCGCCGCCACCCGTAACGCCTCCGCGGAAGAGCGGATCGAGGAAGTCCTCGATTCGATCCGGCCCGCCATTCGTGCGGACGGTGGGGACATCGAGCTGGTCGGATTCGACGAGCTGGACGGTATCGTCCGTATCCGCATGGTCGGAGCGTGCTACGCGTGCCCGATGTCGATGCTCACCCTGAAGGCCGGCATCGAGCAACGTCTTCGAATGCAGGTGCCGGAAGTTCGGTCGGTCGAGTCGGTAGAGTCGGCCTGAAGCGATCGGAAGCTGTCCGGTAGCGTATCTGTACGTGCGAACCGCATTACCCGACTGACATTTCGCAGATAACCTATCCGAGTCGTGGTGAATCGGCGGCGTCGGGCTGGCTCAAGTCGCGCCGGGCGGCGCGAAATCGAGGACCCATCGAGCGAGGCCGAAGAGGACGAGGACGAGCCCTTCGGTGCGTGACAGCTTCCACCCGGTACGTGCGAAGATGGCTACCAGAACCACCATGGCCGTGAGGGCGATGAGTGAGGCTCTCGCGCCGGGGTCTACTGCCTGCGGCTGCAGGACACCGGCGATGCCGAGGACGCCGAGGAGATTAAAGAGGTCGCTCCCGATCACGTTCCCGACGCTGATGTCGTACCTACCGCGCAGCACACCGACCAGAGATGTGGCAAGTTCGGGGACCGAAGTGCCTGCCGCGACGACTGTAACCGCGATCACCCAATCACTCACACCGAAGCTCCGTGCTATCGGAATGGCGGAATTGACCAGCAGGTGAGAGCCGACTGCGAGGAGCACAATCCCGACACTCAACTCGCCCAGCGCTCTGAGGGCTGCGAGTAGATCGTCACCGTTCCTTCTTGTCTTTCTGGACGACACTGCAAGCGCAAGGGCGGGCTCGAGCCACTGAACTCGTCCGATTGCGACCACGACCGCGAGGTAAAGGCCCAATCCAGCCAGCAATACGGCGCCGTCGACTCGATCGAGCCTGAGGTCCGACGCGACCAGAACGAGGAGCAGGAGAGTCGACAGAATCAGGGCCGAGCCGTCACGCCGAATGAGCATTCGAGTTGTGGGAATCGGCCTGAGGACTGCTATTCCCCCGAGGATGAAGCCCAGGTTGAAGATGTTTGATCCGACAACGTTGCCCACCGATATGTCAGGGTATCTCTCGAAAGCGGCGACCAGAGTAACACCGAGTTCGGGCAGCGATGTCGCTGACGCCACGAGCGTCAGGCCGACGATCAGCTCTGAGATCCGCAGCCGCTTCGCGATCCGCGCAGCTGCCTCCACGATCTGCTGCGCTCCTTTGCCGATCAGCAGGATCGCGACGGCTACAAGGAGCCAGCTCGCCCAGAGTGGAAGGTCGTCAATTCGAAAGCCGGCGAGGTCATGCAAGGCGACCTTCCAGGACGCGAGTGAGGAGGTTTCGGAACCTGGCTGCTAACAGGTCTGGATGGCGTTGAGCAACTCCGATATGAGGCAGTGCCCCTCCACGGGATGCCTCATCGGCAGGCCCAGGTTCACGTGATAGTGATTGCGACGGCCGCGTCGCTCAGGTGTCAGGTACCCGGCATCGCTGAGGTCAGCGACGATGCGCTGTACCGCCCGCTCTGTAATCCCCACCTCAGCAGCCAGGTCTCTCATGCGCATCGTCGGATCGTTGACGATGCAGATCAGAACGTGGGAATGGTTCGTGAGAAAGGTCCACCTGCCGTTCGTGCGCGCCATGCTCACCTGCTCCTCAAGCACTTGTGCCGCTCCCGGGCTGCATCATGGGGGTCGGCCCGTGGTTCTGGGCGACCCGCCTGAGTCTGCGTTGCCCAGTGCTCCTGTCGCCCCTGATCTTCAGCAAGATCCGAGCGCCACGACAAACAACACAAATAGGCCGAGGAGCATGGTATAGACAAGCGCCACTTCGAGCAGCTTCCTGCCGATCTCCTCGGTAGCCCGCGCCCACCTGAGGAGTGCGTCACGGACGCTTCCCACCGTCGTTTCAGTCACAGTTCTGCGCCTGTTGGGCAGAACTGGAGCGCCTCGTGGGCCGCCTGCGTCGCCACATGGACTGAAATGGCGGTTCAGTTCACCAGCAGTATTTACTGCCGGTCCATTTTCCGCCACGGAAGACCGCCGTTTCGTCACACCACTCGCAGCGCACGGTATCTCCAGGCACCGGGTTGCGGGGTCCGCGGAGATCGACGGCTTCGAGGCAGCACTGGGACAGAGACTGCGCCGGCTTCCTGACTTCGGTTGCCATAGGACCAATCCTCTCCTAGCGGGTCGTCTAGCCTGCTGGCAGGCTAGGGCGGAGTGAGACTCCTCCTGACACACTCCCCTGGCGCGACTTCTTCGCCACGATAGCGGCTATTGTTTTCACGCTATCTGTTTCGTATAATAAATGTCGTCAATTGCGGTGTCAAGCGAAGCCTGAGGGGGAGTCTATGGAACTGAGGGAATTCCAGGGTCACATCCGCAGGCTGGCAACTCTTCCCAAGACCCGAGCTCCGGTCGTCAGCTGCTACGTGCGGGTTGAGGGCGGAGACTTGAAGCACCGCAGTGTATTCGCAGGCCGGGTGGAAGAGCTCAGGCGGAGCTTCGCCGGAGAAGATGCACGGCTTTTCGAGGAAGCTCTCACGCCGATCGAGCGCTTCCTCTCAACCGAAGTGCATCGCGGCTCGAAGGGCGTGGCCGTCTTCTCACGCGCCGGACGACAGCCCTTCTTTCTGGCCCTCCAGTTCTATGTTCCGCTGCCCACATGGATCGCTGCGGACACTCTGCCGAACATATACCATCTGGTCGAACTCAAGGACACGTACTGGCGATTCGTCGTGTTGGTTTGCTCGCAGGACACAGCGCGCATCGTATCGGTGAATCTGGGTGCCGTGACGCTCGACCTGCTCACCGAGAGACCCGACTTGCGGCAGCGCCTCGGTCGCGGATGGAGCAAGGAGCAATTTCAGAGACACCGCACGACCCGCACCCGGAAGTTCGTAGCCGACACGGTCAAGGCACTGTCCGGAATAATGGCAGCCGGAAACTACGATCATCTGATTCTGGCCGGAGATTCGGGGATGACGGCTCGCGTGAGAAGGGCACTGCCCCCACACATGGCTGCACGACTCGTTCGAGTGATCCGGAAGTCAGGAAGAAGCGGGAGCTGGGAAATAGTGGCGCAGAGCATCTCGGCCTTCCTCGAGGCGGAGCAAGAAGAATCGAAGGCAACGGTGGATGCACTCCAGCAACAGCTTCGCACCGGCAGCCTGGCTGTCGCTGGAACGCGCGCATCGTATTGGGCGCTGAAGTTGGGTCAGGTGGAGACACTCGTAATGAGCACGGAGTATGCGCCCCGCCCCGGGTGGATGTGCCGTGGTTGTCGAATCGACCGGACGACTGAGCAGTTGTCGAACAAGTGCCCGGCGTGCGGCTCCCGATCGCTGGAGCACCTCAGAATCAGAGAGGCCATGCTGCGGCTGGCGGAACAGCATCGTTGTCAGGTGGAGTTGGTACGCGACAGCGCAACGATGACTCGACTTGGAGGCGTCGGGTGTCTCCTCCGCTTCAGCCACGGAGCAGCCGGGCGAGTCCCCGCCAGAGCATGGACGGCACGGGACCGCTCGTACTCCTACCCCGACGCCGGCGTTGCCGGGGGACAGTTTGGGAACTGAGCCTCTTCGGCCAGAGCTGGACATTCCTGCGCCCGTTGTTGTCGACCTGTGTCCTCGCCCGGCTGCGGCCCGAGCCCCCTGAAATGACTCCCCGCTGGCCATCAGCGGAGTCGAGTAGATCACCACGCGCGATGAGCTGGAGCAAGGGCAGCCCGCCACCAGCTGTCGACCGAAGGGCTCGGCGCGGTTCGGGAGAGAGTGAGCGTTGGTCCGTCCACCGACTTGCCGTCGCTGGCCCGTGAAGAGGGGGGCGGCGAAGACGATCAGGCCACTCAGTGACCAGGGATTCCTCCGGCGGTGGCAGCGGCTCGCCCGACCCGGATGCCAACGTTGACACTCAGCCTTGAGCAATGACGTGAGACAGGAAAGGCCCTCCAGCTCCGTGTTTACTGCCTGAGCAGTTGCGCCCCACTCCCGCGGGGTGCGAACTTCGGCCTCCATTGCTTCAACGCCATCGAGTAGCGTCTCAATTTTCGTGTTTCGGCTCCAAGCCTGCGGCGACAGCAAAGTACAGTGGACCCGGCTGCGTGGCGTGACGCTTTGAGTATCGCCCAACTACATACCGTGAAGAGGTTGTAATCATATGGAGAACAGTGGATCGGATGTGCAGTCCTTACGAGAACGTGTCGAATCAGCACTCCGCCGGGTGAGGCCAGCCGGGACGGACGGGGACGTCATGAGCCTCGGGCTTGTAGGCGAAGTGCAGGTGAATGAAGCGGGAGCCGTTTCCGTTCTGCTGGGCCTGCGGCCCGCCGACGACCCTTCTCTCGCCGACACCGTCGGCCTGGTCCTGTCGGGCGTCGAGGGAGTCAGCGGGGTGGAGGTGCGCACAGCCGAGGCGGCCGCCCCCGCCACCTCGCCTCCCGAGGGAACGGTTCCGGCAGCCCCAAAGCCCCGCGAACCCGGGAAGTCCAGGCGAAAGCCGCTGCCGGTGGTCGGGCCCAAGGGGCCGGGCGCCGCTGGAGCGGCTGGAGCGCAGCCACAGTCCGCGGGGCAGGTGAGCCGTGAAGAGGCGTCGAGGCATCCGTCCGAGGCCGAGCCGCTGGCTGGCGTGCGCCACGTGGTAGCCGTCAGCTCGGGGAAGGGTGGTGTCGGAAAGTCCACCGTATCGACCAACCTGGCCGCGGCCTGGGCGAAGAAGGGCTACCGGGTGGGCCTGCTGGATGCCGACATCTACGGTCCCGATATTCCGACGATGTTCGGGGCGACCCAGAGACCTCGCATTCAGGACGACCAGGTCGTTCCGGTGGAAGCGCACGGGGTGAAGCTGATGAGCCTCGGCTTCCTGGTGGACGACGAGACACCCGCCGTATGGCGCGGACCCATCATCATGGGAATCGTCCGCCAGTTCCTGCACCAGGTGGTGTGGGGCGAGCTGGATTACCTGGTGGTGGACCTTCCGCCCGGCACCGGGGATGCGCAGCTGTCCCTGGTCCAGCTGGTGAAAGTGGACGGGGCGGTCATGGTGAGCACGCCGCAGGATGTGTCGGTCACGGGCGTCCTGAAGGGCATCAAGATGTTCGAGAACGTGGACGTTCCGGTTCTCGGCATCGTAGAGAACATGCGCGGGTTCGTGTGTCCCGACTGCGGGTCGACGCACGACCTGTTCGGTTCCGGCGGTGGTGAAGGACTGGCCGCTTCTCTCGGTCTGCCTTTCCTGGGAGCGGTCCCGCTGGGCCTGGCGGTTCGGCAGGAGGGTGACCGGGGAACGCCAACGGTGATCGGGCGCCCGGATGCTCCCGAGGGGCAAGCCCTTCAAGCGATCGCCGACGCCGTGGAAGCCCGGGTCGCTGCCGCTGCCGGGAGTGCGGAAGTCTCCTGAGCGAGGGTCCTCGGGTCGATCTCACCGCCGGCTCCGTCCGGCGGTCGGTCCTGCGCCTCGCGGGACCCGCGGTGGGAGCGACCCTTCTGCAGGGCCTGTTCAACGTGGTGGACACCTTCTGGGTCGGTCGTGGCCTCGGCCCGGCCGCCCTGGCGGGCGTCAGCACGGCCGGCTTCACCGTGTGGATGATGCTGTCGATGGCCCAGCTGGCCCCCGTGGGGCTGACGGCGGTGGCCAGCCGGAGGCACGGCGAGCGCAAACCGGACGAGGCGGCCGTCGCCGTCTACCGCGCCTACTGGCTGGCCGTCGGACTCTCCGTCGTTCTCGGCCTGCTGGGGCTCTTCGCGCTGACGCCGCTGTTCCGCCTGATGGCCACCCCGGCCGACGTCACGGTGCAGGGAAGCGCCTACCTGGCCGTGTACCTGGCTGGCGCGCCCATCGTGTTCACCTACTTCGTGATGGAAGCCGCTTTCAGGTCGTCCGGTGACACTCGGACGCCCCTCATTCTGCTCGCCGTGTCCCTCGGCCTCAACACGATTCTCGACCCGCTTCTCATACTGGGGATCGGTCCGTTCCCGAAGATGGGCATCCAGGGAGCCGCTCTCGCGACCCTGCTGACAAGGGCCTTCGGGTGCTTCGTGGGATACCGCTGGATGGTGCAGCGCGGCCTGGTGCGGCGTTCCTTGCCCTCCCTGCGCCCTATCCTGCAGATGGCGTGGATCGGCCTGCCGGTGGCCGCCGGCGGGGCCCTGTTCTCGTTCGTGTACATCATCCTGACTCGCTTCACCAGCCAGTTCGGCACGGGGGCCCTCGCAGCTCTGGGTGTCGGCCACAAGGTCGAGTCCTTGAGCTACATGGTGTGCATCGGCTTCGGGCTGGCGGCGGCCACCGCCGTCGGTCAGAATCTCGGAGCGGGATCGAAGGAGCGGGCGATTCTATCCGGACGGGTGGCGACGGGATACGCCGTCGCACTGACGGGCGTCGTCGGGCTGGCCTTCCTGCTGATACCGGCGCAGCTGATGAGCATCTTCACGGCGGATCCCGACGTGATCGCTGCCGGGACGAGCTATCTGCGGATCGTGGCTGTGGCGCAGGTGTTCATGGCCCTGGAGATCGTGCTCCAGATGGCCATGGAGGGTGCCGGGTATTCGCTGATCCCGTGGATCCCGTCCAGTGTCCTGACCCTGCTCAGGCTGCCGCTGGCCCCGCTGCTCATCCGACCGCTGGGCCTGGCGGGAATCTGGTGGACCATCAGCACTACGGCCGTGGCGCGTGGGCTCGCGGCCCTGTGGATCTGGAGACGCGGCCGGTGGGTGGACCGCGTCGTTTGAGCAAACCGTGAACCGGTGGGAGACCATATGGCCATCGTGACCCTGATCACCGACTTTGGCACCCGTGACGGCTACGTGGGCGAGATGAAGGGCGTGCTCCTCGAGCGCTGTCCGGATGCCACGCTCGTCGACGTCACGCACGACATCGAGCCGGGCGACAGTCCCGGGGCCGCCTGGGTCCTGGGCCGCGTGTGGAGGCGCTTTCCGGAGGGGACGGTGCATCTGGTGGTCGTGGACCCGGGGGTGGGCGGCGGGCGCAGGGCCGTGGCCCTCGAACGTGACGGCCGCTGGTTCGTCGGTCCGGACAACGGCCTGATCACGCGTGCCATCCCCGGCGAGCCCTCACGGGCGCGGTCGATCGACACCGAGTCCCTCGGGCTGGCTCCGGCCAGCGTC
>JAMJQV010000336.1 GCA_023554435.1 Gemmatimonadota bacterium
TGTGAACCGCGATCTCTCGCAGACCACTGGACAGTCGCACGAAGTGAAACACGCCCGACGCACGCTGCACCACCCAGTCCGTCGAGGGAGGGAGGTTCTCGTTCAGGTTCGCGACGGCCGTCGCCACGACGGTGGCGCCCGTTGACTCCTGCCACTGAAGAAACGACCCGGCCATGGCCGTGCCCTGCCTCGTCTCCCACAGCAACGTCCCGGGGTCGACCGCCAGCCGACTCACCGGTCCCTCGAGGGCCTCAGCGAGCTCTCCAAAGGCCTCTTCCGGATCCGCCGCCTCCAGAATGCGCCGCGGATACTCTCCCCTGTAGCCGAGGACGCTGAGTCGACCGTCATGCCAGGCCTGCTCGAGCCCCTCGAGGCCCCAGTGCCGCGCCTGCTCGAACAGTTCCTCGGGGGAATGGCCGCCGAGGAATGCCAGACGTTCGTCCGCCTCGAGGCCGGCCGCCAGGAACTGCAGCAGAAACGGAAGCTTGCCCGCTCCGTGGGCGCCCGCGAGAAGGTAGAGCCCGCCGACCCTGAGCCCGCCAACCCGTTCGTCGAACGGTCCTACGCCGCTGGAGATGATCACCGTGCGCCACCTGTCCGAGTGTTCGCCGCGTACCTGTTCCCCAACGAATTGTCACCCATGAGCACCCTTTGACAAGGGCCGGCCTCCCGAAGGAGACCGGCCCTCGACGAATCGCCAACCGCGGACGGTGGGAACCGTCACCACGCGGCTCGAGCGGCTAGTGTACGCCCCCCATCATCCTGCGAATGGGCCTGGCGAACACGAAGAACAGGACGCCCGCCACGCCGACGCTGATCGACACCGTGAAGAACAGCTGCGGCAGGGGCAGGGTCTCGAACTGACCGGCCACCAGACCCGCGATGAGGTTGCCCAGCGCAGCTCCCATGAACCACGTGCCCATCATCTGGCCCACGAATTTGGGCGGTGAGAGCTTCGTAATGCTGCTCAGGCCGACCGGACTCAGGCACAGCTCGCCGCACGTGTGCAGGAAATAGGTCGAGACCAGCCACGCCGGACTGACCAGCTGACCCTCCACCGTGTACGTGGCGCCCCAGGCGATGACGAGGAAGCCGACGGCCAGAAGCACCAGGCCGAGCCCGAACTTGAGGGGCAGGGAAGGCTCCTTCTTGCGCTTGTCCAGCCACACCCAGAGCCAGCCGAAGACGGGCGCCAGCGTGATGATGAACAGCGGATTGATCGACTGCAGCCAGCTGGCCGGAGCTTCCCAACCGAACACGTTGCGATCGGTGAGTCGCTCGGCGAACAGGTTGAGCGATGACGCCGCCTGCTCGAACCCGGCCCAGAAGATGGCCGCACCCAGGAACAGGAGGAAGATCACCACGACCCGCTTCTTCTCGACCGAATCCAGCCCGCCGAAGCCGAGAACCGAGGCGAAGAACAGGACGGCGATCGCCAGGATGATCACGCCGGTGGCCTGCGCGGCCCCCTCGAGCGTGATGTTGATCGTGCCGCTCGAGCCCAGGAAGTAGAGAATGGTCGCGATGACAGCGACCAACGCGATGCCCATGAACAGCTGGCGCACCGCCTGCGACTTGCCGTCTCGGGCCTCCTCGCGGAACTTCCCGGCATCGCCCAGATAACCCCAACCCAGCCGGTACTGTATCAGGCCCAGGACCATTCCGACGCCGGCGGCCGCGAAGCCGAGGTGCCAGTCGATGTTCTCGCCCAGGTAGCCGCAGATCAGCGGAGCGACGAAAGCGCCGATGTTGATCCCCATGTAGAAGATCGAGAAACCGGCGTCACGCCGCGCGCCGCCCTCGGGGTACAGCTCTCCCACGATGGTGCTGACGTTCGGCTTCAGAAGGCCCGTTCCGAGGACGATCAGAACGAGTCCCGAGTAGAACGCGGCCATACCGAGCGAACCGTGCGCGGCGATGCCGAAGTTACCCGCTGCGATCAGCAGACCGCCCCAGAATACCGAGCTGCGCTGTCCGAGGAGGCGATCGGCCACCCAGCCGCCGGGGAGGGCGAAGAGGTAGACGCTGGCCGTGTAGAGCCCGTAGATCGCCGCAGCCGTCGCAGCGGTCATTCCGAGTCCACCGGTAGTCACGGCGGCCGTCATGAACAGGATGAGGATCCCGCGCCCGCCGTAGTAGCTGAACCGCTCCCACATCTCCGTAAAGAAGAGGGTAGCCAGGCCGCGCGGATGTCCGAAGAATGCCGTATCACCCGGGACAACGGGCGAAGGAGCGTGAGGAGCCGAACCCGTGCTGTCACTCATCAGCTCTGTTGCCTCCTGATCGGTCCGAGAGAAGGAGTGGCGACGGGTCGGTCTGCCGGCCCGTCGAAACTGGACGATCGAAGCCGACAATATCGCCGAGGCGGCGTCCGGTGAGCAAGTTCAGCCGAAACCGACCTCGGAGAGGAACCGTCCAGCGACTTCGGGCCACCCGAAGCGTCTCCAGCGTTCGGCGCCGCCGGCCGCCAGCCGATTTCGCAGTTCGGCGTCCGTCAGGACGTCGATGAGAGCGGTCGCCAGGCCGGCCACGTCGTCCGGTCCAACGAGAATCGAAACCTCGCCGTGCGGTGCGGTCTCCGGCACCGCCCCGCAGTCGGCCGCCACGATCGGGAGGCCGGCGGCCATGGCCTCCAGGAAGACGATCCCGAATCCCTCCTGGCGCGAGGGGAGACAGAACACGTCGGCCCGCGCCAGCTGATCCCGGACCTCGCGCGCGCCGTCCACCGCACCGATCAACTCAACGCACTCGTCGAGATTCAGCGATGTAACGAGGGCACGGAGCCGCGGCAGCTCGGGTCCATCGCCGAGGACCGTCAGGCGGACGCCGGGGACGGCTTCGCGGACGAGGCGCATGGCCCGGATGAGCATGGCCGTGTTCTTCCGCCGGTACTGACGGGCTACGCTCACGATCGAGGGCGAGCTGCCGTCCCTCGTCCCCCCGCGGCGAAAATCTTCCCATCGCTGCAGGTCCAGACCTTCAGGCACTACGCCGACGCCCTCCGGTTCCAGCCCGTAGGCCCGGGTCGCCACCACGCGGCTGTGATCGCTGGTGACGATCACCCGGTCCGCCCGCTTCGCGTTCCGACGCTCGAGTCGCGACAGGATGCGGAATCGAGCTCGAGTCCAGCCATGCTCATACTGGAGTTCGTCAGCCGCCACTCCCTTCAGCGCCACCACGTACGGAACGCCCGATCGGGCGAGGAAGCACCCGTCGATATCGAATCCCACGATCAGATCCGCCGGGAATGACCGGACCCGTGCGCGGAACCCGATATTGGCCACGATCCGGGTGAGGTCGGTGGGCCCCAGCGGGACCCGTGGCCGGAGTATCGTGACCCGGTGGCCCAGCGAGCGGAGTCCGTCGGCGAGGCCAGCGATCGCGACCGCGGAGCCACTGCCGCGCGCGCGATCGGCGAACCAGGAGTCCAGGAAGAGGATGTCCAGGGGCGCGGATTCGTTCACGGGCGCGGACTAGAGCCGGTCGATGCGGGCCGCCAGGACGAAGTCGCTCTCGGTCAGGCCGTCGATCTTGTGCGTGTAGATCTCGATCTCTACGCGACCCCAGGTGAGGCGGATATCGGGGTGGTGCCCCTCGGCCTCCGCGAGTGCGCCCACGAGGTTCGTGAACTCGAGCGCCGAGATGAAGTCGGGGAACGAGAACGCCTTGTGCAGGTGGTGCTCTTCCACCACCCGCCACCCGCCCCCCAGCTCCTCGTGAAGGGAGCGCAGGTCTTTTCCCGCCAGCGGAGGGACTCCCCCGCGGCATGGCACGCAGTGCTTCGATGATAGTGATTCGCTCATGGAGTGCTCCTCGCAGGGGTGGGGCCCTCAGTCGGCAGACAGGTCCTCGTTGGCCTCTGACGCTTCGGAAGCGAGTACGACCCGGTTTCGTCCCAGCCGCTTCGCGGTGTACAGAGCCCGGTCGGCCGAACGCATCAGGGATTTGGGGTCGTTCCCGTCTTCACGGAAGAACGCCACGCCAAGGGAGGCGGTAAGGTCCACCGGGAGGGGAGGGTCTTCTTCCAGGATCAGGTCGTCGATCCGGGTTCGCAGCCGCTCGGCAATGCTGAGCGCCAGCTCGCGGTCGGCGCGGATCAAGAGGATCGCGAACTCCTCTCCACCGATTCGGGCGATCTGGTCACTGTCGCGAACGCTCTCGCGCAAGGTCCTGGCCAGCGCCTGCAGGCACCGATCTCCTGCCTGGTGACCGAACTTGTCGTTGACGGACTTGAAGTGGTCGACATCGAGAAACACGAGGGCGAGTGGTTCGTCGTACCGGGTAGCCCTGCGGACGTTCTCCTCCAGCTGTTGATTGAAATGCCGTCGGTTGAACAGCCCGGTCAGGGCATCGGTGATCGCCAGCCTGCGGGTTTCCTCGAGCAGCTGGGCGCTCCGGATCACTTCGGCCGCCTGGCGGGCGATGACGGTAAGCGTCTGGACGTGTTCATCGCTGAAGGCGCGGACTTCCACCGACTCGGCGTTGAATACGCCTATGATCAGGCCATCGGCCAGGAGCGGCACGGCGACCTCGCTGCGGGCCCCCGGGACACCCGGGATGTACGCTTCGTCGTCGAGCTTGTCGATGTCGTGAACGACTTGCGTGAGGCCGGTCTCCGCACAGCGGCCCGTGATACCATGTCCCACGGGGATCTCGAGGAATCGGACCGCGGCCTGGTATCCCTGGCCCGCTGCCACACGAAGGTGCTTCCTGGTGTCGTCCAGCAGGAGAATGGCCGACTGGCCCTGCGGGATTACCTCGCCGGCGATCTCGAGCATCGAGTTGAGTGTGGCCCCCAGCGCCCCGGCCTCGCTCGCCAGGTTGGAGATCCTGTACAGGGCGCTCAACTGGTTGATCCGCTGGCGCAGCTCGGCCTGCGCCTGGAACGCGAGCATGCCCAGCGCGGCCTGCGTCCCGAGTACGGTGAGAAGCTTCTCGTGCTCTGGAGTGAACGCGTACAGGCGTTCCGATTCCACGTTCATCACACCGGCGACCCGATTCCCCACGATCAGGGGCACCGCAAGGTTTGATCTCGCCTCCGCCAGCCCCGGCAG
>JAMJQV010000337.1 GCA_023554435.1 Gemmatimonadota bacterium
GGGTCTCGCGGTCGCCGTCCTGGCGCCGGCCGTCATTCCGGAATCGGCGGGCGCGCAGAATTCGGCCGGCGGAAGCGTGCGACTGGTGATCCGGGCAGAGGCGCTCTCTCCGGGGGCCCTGCAAATGGACTCGGAGGCGATCCTGTGGATGGCTCCTGAGTCGGTGCAGGAAGCCGAGCGCTCGGCTGCGCTCTGGGCATCGGGCGACGACGAAGCTGCCTTGAAGGCGTGGCGGGCCGTCGTGAAGGCGGAGGTCGAGGGCCAGCGCCTCGCGACGGACGAGCAGGCGGACGCGGCAGCCGGTTGGATCGCGGCCAGAGCCAACAGACTCGCTGCACGGCAAGCCGGCCACTCGTCGGACACCCGGGAGCAGTGGGCAAAGGAGATCCGGGGCGTGGCACGCTCCACGGCCGTGGCCTCGATCGAAGGCCTGGACTAGCGAGGCTCTATACCCCGCTCCGTACCCTCTACCAAAAGTGGGAATGTGGGAATTCTGTAGAGGGTGTCTGCCCCCCATGCAACCCGCTCAGCCGTACCACTCGGCGACTGGCAATCCGCTCTGCCTACAGCCCAACGCTGATCCTCCCTCCTGGCTTCCCGGGACATGGAGCCGACGGTGGAGTATTCTGAGCAGGAGGGTGTTCACCGCGCTGGAGGAACCAAGCATGCGAATGCGGAGTCGGCTGTTCCTGTCGTTCGCCGTCGCCTCGAGTCTCCTGGCCGTCCCCGACGCCTTCGCGCAAGCGAGTGCGCAGGCCAGGCACGACTGCCTGCCGACATCACCATTCCCCTGCTCCACGGCCGAGGACGAGGGCCTCGACCCATTCGTGATCGAAGCGTTCATGAACGACGTCGCGTGGTGGGTCGAACAGGGACGCCTCGTGGGTGGCGAGCTCCTGGTGATCGTGAACGGGCACATCGTCTGGCACCAGGCCGTCGGGTGGAGCGACCGCGATCGCCGGACGCCGCTGGAGCGCAACTCGATCTATCGGCTCCGCTCCATGACCAAGCCGTTCACCGGAGCGGCCATCCTGGTGCTCGCCGAGGAGGGCCGGCTGGACCTGGACGATCCGGCCGCCATGTACCTTTCCTCGTTCGACAACGAGCGGTCCGGTACGATCACCATCCGCGAACTTCTCACACACGGCGCGGGTTTCGAGCAGACGCGATTCCCAGACGGGTACTGGGCCCGCCCGGATCTTAGGTCCGCGGTCGACCTGGTCGGTGAAATGGGCCCTCCCAACCCGCCCGGAGAGTCCTACCGCTACTCGGACCACAACTCGGCCACTCTCGGAGCGATCGTCGCCGAGGTGACGGGCGCCCCGGTCGAGGCGTTCATCCAGACCCGTATCCTGGATCCACTGGGGCTTCGCGACACCCACGCCCACTTCTCGCCGGACAGTGCGTGGGCGCCTCGAATGAACAGCACCTACGGCACGAGCTCGGATGGATCTCTCGAGCGGTATTGGGACCCCTCGATGCAGCAGCAGACGCCGTGGTTCAGGGCTTCAGGGGGTCTGTACAGCACGGTGTTCGACTACGCCCGGTGGCTAACTGTGTGGATGAACCTGGGCGCATACGAGGAGGGCCGCCTGCTCGATGAAGCGACCGTCCGCGAAGCGCTGGCACCCGGATACTCGCCTCGGTACGGAATGCACTGGGAGCGCTCCGGCGATCCGGAGGGGAACTCGTTCCTGCCCGCGTTCGGACACAGCGGCTCAGACGGCACCTTCGCGATGGCCTTTCCCGCAGTCGACGCGATGGTCTTCTACTTCACCCAGTCACGGGGCGCGCGCGGCGTGTGGCAGGAAGCCATGAGCCTGATTCCCGGCCTGGTGGGGCTGGAAGCGACCGCCGAATGAGGATGGGAGGGATGGGACCGTTCCTAGCGCTGATCATCACCGCCGGCCTCACGGCGCTTGCCGCTGGCTGCAGGGAGGACGAACCGTCGCGCCCCGGTTCACCGAGGACCGCTCGCACTCCGCTGGAGGGCGCCCCGTTTCCTTACGCCGAGAGTGCCGAAGAGGTAGGCCTCGACTCGGATGCGATCTGGTTGTTCAAGGAACGCCTGTACTCCAGGATGGTGGCGCGCCACCTGGTGGGAGCCGAAGTCCTGGTGATCGTGGACGGGCGGATCGTGCTTCATCAGGCCATGGGTTGGGCCGACAACGCGGACCTCGTTCCCATGGAGCGGAACGCGATCTTCCGCCTCGCATCGATGACCAAGCCCCTGGTCGGGACGGCAACACTGATCCTGGCGGACGAGGGCCGTGTCGGACTGGACGAGCCGGTCAGCCGGTACCTGGACTCGTTCGGCCGGGGATCGTCCGCGGACATCACGATTCGCCACCTCCTCACGAACCGATCCGGCTTCGTGCAGGGGGGCGCTCCTCCCGGCTACGCGGACCAGTCCACCCTGGTCAACGCCGTCAGCCTGGCCGGCGAGCAGGGGCCGACTTACCCGCCGGGCGACCGGTTCATCTACTCGAGCCTCAATTCGGAGGCCCTGGGCGCCCTGGTGGCTACGGTGTCGGGACAGCCCGTCGAGCAGTTCATCGAGCAGCGGATCCTCGCCCCGCTCGGCATGTCGGACACGCATACCGAGTTCTCGCCCCAGGCGGACTGGGCCAATCGAGTGCCTTCCTCGTACCGCAGCTGGGGAGGCTCCTCGTGGGAACGCTGGTGGAACCCCTCCCGGCCACACGAACACCCGTGGTTCAGCCCGGCGGGAGACCTGTTCGGGAGCGCGTTCGATTACGCGCGTCTCCTCGGGGCCTGGATGGACCGGGGGGAGTACCCGGGAGGACGGCTACTGCAAGCCGCGACGGTCGAGCAGGCGCTGGCCGACCCGGTTGTCGGGGACACGCTGCCGCCGCGGGATCGCTGGTACGGAATGCAGTGGGAGATCTACGCGCCGGCGCCGTCCACCGGTGCCCTGCCGGTGTTCGGCCACCGTGGCGCGACGGGTACCGTCGGGCTTGCGATCCCCAGCCGGAAGGCGATCGTCATCTATCTTACGAATTCAAACGAGACCGAAGTCGTCGAGGAAGTCATCGACGCGGCACTGGAAATGTTCGGGAGCTGAGAAAATGGCCGAGATGAAGATCAGCAATGGACCTCTGAAGCTGACCCTGACCGACGATAAGGGCCGGGTGGTCGCGGCACTGCGCTACCCCAGGGTCAAGTGGAAGAAACTCGTGATCGAAAGCGAGGACGCGGAATTCGACGCGGTCGTGCTGAGCGGCACGCGGGTTCGGCTCGAGCGGCGGGTCTCCGAGACCGAGAGAGGACCCCAGGCCAGCGGCGGGGATGAGGACCGCAGGCCCGACTGGGATCCGTTCCGCGAGGTCGAGTTCGGCGTCCGGGATTTCCTGACGAAGACCGGAAAGGCCGTGGAGGACTTTCTCGCCGACCTGAACGAGTGGTCCGGGCCCTTCTCGGAGGCCAAAGACGACCCGGACCCCGAGGCGGAAACGAAGTAGGGGATCGCGCCCGACCTCAGGTGGCCGGGCGCGATGTGACTTCCGCTAGTTTCCGAGCGGGAAGGCGACTCCTGCCAGGAACTGGAAGGCGCTCATCTTCGAGCTTCCCAACTCGAGGGCGTCCGTAAGACCGAGGTCGTACCGGGCGTCGAACACGAGATCGACCTTGCCCATGGCGAGATCGAATCCGGCACCGAACAGCATGTCGAACAGGACGCTCTTCGCGGAGAAGACCCCTTCGATCAGCTCCGAATCGCAGTCGATCGAGGCACTGTCACCGTCCTGCGTTCCCTTGAGCTTGCAGCTGGCGTTGATGCTGGCCTGCGGTCCCAGGAACACGCGGGGAGTGAAGCTGCCGCTTGTCTGGAACTGAATCCCCACCAGCAGCGGAATGTCGATGTAGTCCAGGGCCAGAGTGGCGGTGGTCCCCCCGTCGCTCTCACTGAACCCCTTCATCGAGTACAGAAGCTCGGGCTGGAAGTAGAACATCGAGTTCGGGAGTGAGATCGTCAGATGCCCTCCCCCGATGAACCCCGTCCGGCGGCCAGGCGATTCTCCGTCACCACTCAACGTGGCCAGGTTGACGCCCGCCTTGACGCCGAGGTCCAGCGAAACACCGGCCTCCTGCGCACGCAGCGTGGTCGGGATGAGGGTAATGGCAAGCAGCAGTACCAGAGCGCGAAATGACTTCGACATGATTCCGATCCTCGTCTACGTGAGTGAGTCTCCGCGGCGCGCTGTGGCCGCGGCTTTGAGGCCCCACTGTGCAAGGGGCCGGCCGGCCGACAGCCCTCAGCCTCCACATGCATATCTACTTATCACCACACGCGTTACGGAGCGCAGCCCGTCAGCTGAATGACTTCATTCACTTGGATCGAGCGCTCGTTTTACGAATCCGGTGCGTTTTGCGATGCTGGCGCGGCTGGTTACGCGGATAGATCCGGGCGAGGCGCCGCGGGGGGAGTGAGAGGCGGCCGGCTTTCGGGGTGAGGCTGGGCCCTCCCGCACGGCGAGGAACAGACCTGTTCATCGCCTTTTCGACGACTCCCGGGAAAGTCCAAGCTCAGCGCTCCCGTACGGGAGGTTTGTCGAAACGCCCAACCACATTCTGGCGCGTGTCGTGGAGGCCGAGTCGCCAGACGTGTGCCATACCTCAAGTCACTGTATAGCAACCGCTTACAAATCCACGACGGTTGCAGACACCGGCAATCCGTTGCGCATTCGGAAAGAACGTTCCGGGTGTGACGGCGGGGTGACAGCCGGGAAGCACCATGGAATTGGCGCTCCAAACCAGAGGAAGGGCTGTCATGCTGGTAGTCTTGCTGATCGTAATCGTGCTCATGGGAGTGGCATATGCGGATATGTGCCTGGTCTCCAACACGGCGCACTTCGGAATCTGCTACGGGAAGGTGGCCGAAGATGAAGAAAGGCGGGCCGGCAAGGTGATCGCCGCCGCTGAGGATGTCGAGGAGATCGCAGAGGTCGCGGACGTCGTCCCGCCGGCGGTCTTCGAGGCCGAGTCAGCCGGCGAGGACCGGGCGATCCCTGAATCCGGGACCCATACCGACGACAGGGCTGAGAGGATTCCCGCCCGCCCTCAACGCAGTCCAGCACCCGCATGGCTCCTTCTGGACCTCGAGCCGGTGCTGGAACTGCGTGAATAGCTGGCCGGTGCGCCTGGCGCGCTAGCCAACAGGCCAGCCACCAGGAATAGGGCTCAACGGTCCGCGGCCATCCCTGTCGCGGACCGTTTTTCGTTCAGGACTCGTGCCCGGCCCGAATGTCGACCTTCAGCAGCGTGGAGGCCGCCCCGATGACCATGGCGCGGACGTCGAGGGGCGCCACTACCTCGGCCTCCGGGCGGTAGCTCAGCACGTGCCGCACGACCCATCCCGGATCGGCCGCTGTGAATCGCACCGCCACGCGGCCGTTTCCAGCTTCCTCGATCGGGCCGTGTTCCCTGACCCAGGGTGCCACGGCCGACGAGTACTGGACCAGAACGTCGGCCGCTGATTCGGACCGGAAGACCCGTCCGTCAGCCACGTAGGACGTGGGGTCGAAGTCTCCCGGCACGGCGTAGTTCGATTCGAGAAGGCTCGCACGCAGTACCCGGTCCACCCTGAATGCACGGATGCCATCCCGAAGGTGACAGTACCCGATCACGTACCATTTGCCCGATCCGTACACCAGGGAATACGGATCGACTTCCCGCTCTTCGGCCTGGGGGTCGTTCGGCTTGAGGTACAGCAGGCGGCAGCGCGTGCGCGAGCGGGCGGCGCCTTTGAGCAGAGATCGGATCGCGGCTCCCTCGTCATCTCCCTCGTCGATCCCGAACAGATCGTCCTCCGCAGGGGCCGAGGAAACGGCAAGCTCCATCTCGATCCGGTGCGCGAGGTCGCGGATCTCTGCCGCCGCCTCGGGTTCGGCCTCACCGGCAGCCGCCCGAAGCCCGAGAGCCAGCGAGAGCATTTCCCGCCCTGATAGTTTCGTGGGCCTGTCGAACTTCTTGTAGGAGTAGACCTTGAGATTGTCAGCTTCCAGTAGAATCTGGATCTCGTCCGCTCCGCCCGCCGGATGGTAGAAAGCACGTGAGGTGACTTCCTCCAGGTCTCGCTGTAGCAACTCTACCGTTACCCCCAGACGCTCCGCGGCTTCGGTCATCGGCACCCCGCCCTCCCGACTCGCGAGGGGCAGCAGATAGAGGATCCGCTCCAGCTGTTCGCCGGCCGTCCCCGCGTCAGGCATCGGGCCCTCCCGTTGAGATCGCGCCCGCGGATGCGGCGGCGGCCGAGGCTTCGTACACCGCCAGTACCTCCCTGGCCAGCGAACCCAGTCCGGCGGCGAGGGCTGCGGGAGCGGCAATACGCGCCCTTCCCTCCAGGCTGAGGATCCAGCGAAGGAACGGGTTCACCTGTCGCACCTGGAACGACCGCACCTGCGATCCATCGGGCAGCTCCTCCTGGAGCGCCCCATATCCGTTCCGGTCCGCCCACAGCGAGGTCGGGAACTCGAACAGCACCCGGGCATCGAGCGTCTCGTCATCATCCGATCCGAGCTCCCACGCGTCGCGATCGCGGTATTCGTCGAGCGAGAACCCCTCCGGGATCTCGTAGTCCGGCTTCTTGGGAGCCTTCGTGTTGGCGCGTGGCTCCTCCATGCGGCCTACTCGGAAGACGCGAAGGGCATCCCGGGTCGAGTCGTGGCCGATCAGGTACCATTGGCCGCGCTGGAACAGGAGACCATACGGCGCGACATCGCGCTCCGTATCCTCGCCCCGGCGGATGCCATGGTAGGTGAATCGCACGCGTTTGCGGGCCAGGAGGGCGTCGGAAAGCGTGCGCACGCGCGATCGGATCTCGCCGGCTCCCGGGCGGTCCACGTAAAGAACGGACGCGAAGTCCGGCTGCCGATACGAATCGCTCAGGTCGAAGGTCAGCTTCCGGAGCGCCGAGTCGGCCTCCCGCTTCAGGGGCGAGGATGGAACCCAGGAGACGCGGGACAGCGCGTCATGCACGATTCCCACATCGGTGGCGGAGAGGTACACCTGCCCGGCCTTCGGCGGCTGCGGCTGCGGCGGGGCGTCGGCCTCTTCCGGGGCGATCAGCTTCAGGTACGGCAGGTAGAAGTCGCGGTTCGAGAGGCGGTAGGCCTTCACCGCCTCCGCGCCGTAGTTGATCGTCAGGTCTACGGTCTCGATCGGGATCCCGAGCTTCTTCAGCTCGTCCTTGTCCCGCTCGAACATGCGGCGCACGGTCTGGCGCGCCTTCTCGTCCGCCTCCGTGTACTTCTCGGCGTAAGCGGGGACGGCTTCCATGATCCGGTCCACCTCGACCGGCACTTTGCGCCCCACCAGGAAGGCGATGAGGTCGAGCCAGCGCTGCGTCTTCGAGATTCCCTCGGTCATCAGACCCTTCCCTCCAGCTTGATCCGAACGATCCTCACCAGCAGGCCCTCGCATCCGATTCCGAGGATGCGCTGGCGCCATTGGGCGATCCGCTCGCGAGTGATTCGCTCGTCGTGCGCGGCGGGGTTACGCAGCTTGAGCAGCGGTTCGAGCTCCTGGGGCAGCGTGGTCGTCAGCCACACGGCATCCCGACCGGGGAACGCCTCTTCAACGGCGCGCTTCACTTCGGGCCGGTTCACCAGCAGATGGCGGACCGAGCCGATCGTCTGGCGCTGCACCGAGCGGCCGAGATCGATCGTCGTCTTCCCGTCCTGGATCACGCGTTCCGGCGCCGACCTCGGGGCCATGATCGGCTGAAGCGCCGGGAAGATAGCGGCGTTGAGCTCTGTCTCGATCGCCTTGCAGTACTCTACGGCGGTGGGGGAGAAGTCGAACCCCGGGTCGTCGCGTCGGGACCGGAAGACCGCCTCTCCCGTGGTGAGGAAAGTGCGGGAGGTGGGGTGCAGCGCCTCCCAGATCTCCTGCCCCAGCAGATTGTCGCGGAGTTCTGCGGACAGCCGCTCCGTCTCGCCCCGGAGCTCCGAGTCGCGCACCACCCAGCGGCGCCCACCGGTCAGATCCTCCGAATCCGCGAACCAGGTGGCCCCGTCCTGCCGCTCGACCACCAGGGGGAGGTCGATCATTCCCCCGTAGATCGAAACCGGACGATGGTGGTAGCGCACGTTGAGGAGGTTTCTGAGCTCCTCGTTCGTCGCCGGGCCTTCACCCGCGATCAGGCGCCGGATGTCGGCCAGCCGGAACCAACAGTCCACTTCCCGATCGCGGTAGTAGGAGGGCATGTGCTCCACCTCGGCCGCATTCAGCGCCGGAACGTCCCGGTCGGTGACCTCCACCAGGTGGCCGGCGTACAGCGAGCGGTAGTCGGTCAGGTACAGGTGCGTCTCCACACCGGCGTCGATCTGAGCCTGCAGCGCCAGTACATCGTCCTTGTGCGCCAGCGGCTCGTCCCGGTTGGGTGAGCGCAGCTTCGCCCACCACACGTAGACCTCCGGGTCGTCGGCCTCGCCCTGGGCTTCACGGGCGGCCCATCGGAGCAGGACCTCCAGGTGCCGGTCCATCGCATCGTCGGCGTACGACGGGTTCCAGACGCTCAGGAGATGTCGGGGTACTGCGTTCGGCTCGGTCATCGAACTGTCCGCATGAGGGTTGCGCGGGGCCAGGCGAACGCGTCGTGCGGGGCGCACGGGAAGGTACTGCACGGCTGTCCATGGCTCCACCCTGGTGGCTGATGGCGGGTGGCGATCGCACGTGGACCCGGGGTCCACGCGTCAGGAATCGTCCGCCTCCCGAATATCTACCGAAACGCTACGGTGGGGGTGTGACAGTGGGGGGTGGGCTGGGCTGAGCGAAGCGCCCCGACCCGACCGGAGCGCTTCGCTCGATGAGGTCAAGCTCTAGGGTTTGACCTGCACGTTGCCACCTTCACTGTAGGCATGCCCGAAGGTGAACAGTTCTGCAATGGAGAACTGCTTGCACAGGTCCGGAATGGGCTCGAACCCGGCGAAGAGCACGTCGGTCCACTCGTCCGTGGCCTGTCCTTCTCCGTTGTCGCGAACAGCCCAGACCCAGGCTTGCCCCTCGGTCCCGAAGCCCTGTTTGCCGTGCGTCACGTAGCCGGACACAGCAGCCTCATCGCCGTCGACATACAGGCAATCGAGTACGCCGTGCATGCCGAGTTCCCAGCCCTCGGCCCGGGC
>JAMJQV010000338.1 GCA_023554435.1 Gemmatimonadota bacterium
TCCGCACCGCCCGGATTCAGCAACCGGCGGGTGTCGATCAGGCCGTCCGGGGAATGATAATTCCGCCAGTCAAAACGGAATCCAAGCCAGCGAGTCGGGTACAGCTTCAACGCCGCTCCGTAGTTCCAGGTGAGCGCCGACTCCGTGGCCAGGTCGTCGGTGTCGAAGTCGAAGCTCTGCATCCCGGCGCCGCCGAGGATGGCCAGCTGGATGGATCGATGGATGTTGAAGTTGTAGGTGATGTCACCGCCATAGTTCATCACCATCGTCTTCGTCCCGTCATACGCGGACCCTACGATCTTCGAATCCACGTAGCCGAAGAAACCCTCTACGCCGAGGCCGATGTCGAACACGTAGCCCAGCCGGCCGCCGAAGTACGGATCGTTGTCCAGCCTCCAGGGCACCGGGTCGTTCTCGAATTCGGTGTCCCCGAGTCCGTTCAGCATCCCATAGAACGCGTTGATCTCGAGGCCGCCCGTTCCGTCCTTGATCTGGGCTTCGAGCGGATGCGCCGAAAACAGCATGACGGATGCCATGACGGCGAGGCCCGGAAGGCCGCGCTTCAGAAATCGGGATATGGTCACAGTGAGCCCCCTGTAGATTGGCCAACGAAAGGCGATGTACCGGTCGTGCATCCTGAAATCTAGCGTGTTGCCGGCGGAAATGCTCCACTCGGCCCGGGTTCGAGCCCGCGTGCCCGATCAGGCGTCGGCTTCGTCCGTCGTCTGGTCCTCTTCCGTCATGCTGAACACCCCGATCTCCGAGCCGATTCCAACCAGCAATCGCTGCACGGGATCCATCCGGGAGCGGATCTCGAGGACCTCGCGAGCCAGCCCCGGATCGTCTGTGATGATGCCGTCCACGTTTCGGCTCATCATGGCGGACATCAGGTAGGGATCGTTGACCGTCCAGACATAGACGTCCATGCCGGCCCGGTGCGCGCGCTCGACGAATCCCCGCGTGGCGGTGGCCGCGTTCACCGCCAGAAAATCCACGTCAAAACGGGTAGCGTCACCCAGGTTCACCGATGTCAGGAGCCCATACGTCCAGTCCGGGCGCATGGCGCGGATCTTCTGAACCTTGTCGTACTTGAGCGACATGACGACGATCTGGTCTACCATCCCCGCCTGCTCGACGGAGTCGATGACCCGGCGCTCCAGGTCTTCGTCGTGACCGTAGTACTTCAGCTCAATGACGACACGCGACTGTCCCTGCGCCGCGTCGAGCACCTCCGCGAGCGTGGGCACGCGCTCCGCCGAGTAAGCTGGATCGAACCAACTGCCGATATCGATCGCGTCGAGGTCCGCCCATCGGGCATTCCAGATCGTCAGCGGGTTACGAGCCGTCTTCATGAAGTCGCTGTCGTGAAACACCGCGACCTCACCGTCCGCCGTCTCCTGTACGTCGATCTCGATGTAGTCGGTCGAGTCCGCGATGGCCCTGTGCACGGATGCCAGGGTGTTCTCCGGTGCGTGCAGGGCCGCGCCCCGGTGAGCCATGATCAGGGTGTCATCTTCCAGGCGCACCGAGCGAGCGAGCAGGACGGCGAAGACCACGCACGCGATCGCCACCACGGCTCCGCCCCACACCAGACGCTTGCGCGGAATCCGTATCGCCGGCCGATCGCCGAGTGACCCCGGCTCGGCCAGTTCCCGCGCCAGGGAGCCCGGGCCCGAGAAGTCCCGGTACAGGCGCACGACCAGCAACGCGAACAGCGACGCGGACAGGAAGGACAGGATGGCGTTGGTCACCAGGCTCAGGAGTCCGATCGCCCCCATGGTCAGGGCCACGACCGTCATCGAATCACCGCTCACCGGCACGATGAGCCGCCCCATCAGGCCGATGGTCCAGGTGAGGGCGATGGATGCCAGGGTGCCGGTCACCAGCCAGGCCACGATCCACCAGAAGATGGTCCAGCGGTGACCCTTCGAATCCGCGATCGAGTCCCGGATGGCCGCCGGCGGCCTCAGGTTCTCGAACAGAACGGCCGGAAGCGCCAGGACCCACTGGACGACCTTGATCGCGAGCAGGACGGCCAATCCGGCGGCCAGGACACCAGCGATTCCACCCGCCCACAGGAAAGCCGGGGGGCGGTTGGCCAGGTAGTAGTTGATGTCGTACTGCCGGAGGAAGATCCAGTAGACGCTGCCCACGAGCGCCAGCATGGGTCCGACCATGAGCGCCGCTCGCACCAGGAGATGCGATCCGAGCAGGAGGATCCGCGGTGACTCCCGGAATATGTAACGGAGGGCGCCGAACCAGGTGACCCTCCGGTCCTCGGCCGCGCCGTAGCCGACGACCATGAGCCCAGCCTGCTCGAGCAGTGCGATCCCGATCCAGAACCCGCCGACGATGATCAGGGCCACGGCGCCGACTGGAGTGAGGAAGAAATACAGGATCTCCTGGTCGCTCAGAACGGCACGGTCCTGCCGGGCGAGGAAGAACCTGAGTAGCAGGGCGAGCCCGGGAAGCAGGAAGAGCGTGACGGCCACCCGGGTGGCCAGAGTGACCAGCAGGAGCTGTGGCCAGGTGCGCCGGAAGTCTCGAAACGCCGATAGACCCGGTTGCAGGCTGCCGTTCGTCATCCGCTTCACAGTGCTTGATCGAGTTGCGAGGAGAACAAAGAGGAAGCTAACTGCAATTCAGCCCGGCCGCCGATTGGCGGCCGGGCTGAGGGTTCGAGTGAACGGTCCGGCATTCGCGAGTCGCGATCAGTAGCCGGGGTTCTG
>JAMJQV010000339.1 GCA_023554435.1 Gemmatimonadota bacterium
TCCAGCGAACGGGCGCCCGGCCGGCGTTCGCGCCGGCTTCCGTTCCTTCCTCGGCCAGCACCTCGTGGTCTGGAAACCACTCGAGAAGCGTGGACACGATGGCCTGCTCCGAGTCCACGTCCACCTCCGTCACGAAGTCGGAGCGGCCCTTGGCGGTCCACCGGGACGGGTCCGCCCGACCTCGCGCGTCCGCGTGGATGACGGCCGCCTTTTCGGCGGCCTGACGTGCCGCTTCCAGGAGGGATGTGTCGTCCGCGGGCGGCGATTCCGGCGCAGTATCAGGCAACAGGTCGCTCGCTTGCTCGGGGTTTCGGGCCCGGCTACGTTCCGGCGTTCCACCGGACGGTGCCCGGAATCCGCATCATCCGGGCACTTCGTACCCGAATCAGACAGTCCTACATGACTCAGGGCAAGAGCCGCGTCTTCAGCGGAATCCAACCGTCCGGCGAGCTTCATATCGGCAACTACCTGGGCGCCATCAAGAACTGGGTGGCTCTCACGGAGACCTACGACTGCGTTTACTGCATCGTGGACCTCCACGCCGTGACGATTCCGTACGAGCCGTCAGAGCTGCAGCGGCGGATTCACGACCTGGCGATCGGCGTGCTGGCGTCGGGCCTCGATCCCGAGCGTTGCACCCTGTTCGTCCAGTCCGCGGTCCCGGAGCACGCCGAGCTTCAGTGGCTCCTGAATACGGTGACGCCGCTCGGCGAGTTGTCGCGGATGACCCAGTTCAAAGACAAGTCGGGCCGTGTCGACACCATCAACGCCGGTCTCCTCAATTACCCGGTTCTGCAGGCGGCGGACATTCTGCTGTACCTGGCGGACCGTGTTCCGGTGGGAGAAGACCAGGCCCAGCACCTGGAGCTCACGCGTGAGATCGCGCGTCGCTGGAATGGCCGGTTCGGAGAGTATTTCCCCGAGCCCCAGGCCCTGATCGGGGGAGGGAAGCGCATCCTCGGTCTCGACGGCGCCTCGAAGATGTCCAAGTCACAGAACAACGTGATCCCGCTCCTGGCAGACGAGGAAGAGCTGTGGTCGGTGATCCGTACCGCCGTGACGGACCCGGCCCGCGTGCGGCGTGACGATCCCGGCAACCCGGACGTGTGCAACGTCTTTTCACTGCATGGCTTCTTCACATCGGACGAGGAGCGGGCGGAAATCGACGGGCTGTGCCGGACGGCCGGGATCGGGTGTGTGGACTGCAAGAAAAGGCTCGCGGCCAACATGGCGGCCGAGCTGGCGCCCATTCAGGAAAGGGCCGCCGAGCTCAGGGCGCACCCCGAACGCGTGCGGGAGATCCTGCACGAAGGGGCCCGGAGGGCCCGGGCCATTGCCTCCGTTACGCTCGGTGAGGTGTACGAGCGCATGGGTCTCGAGCGGCACGAGTCCTGAGCGAGCCCCCGGCAAGGGGACCCGGGACCCCATTCGATTGTGAAGAGATGACGGACACTTTGCGCCGACTCGTCGCCTGGCTGCACTCGGACCGGTATCCCACCTGGTCCATGCCCGAGTCCACCGTCCAGGCACTCCAGGAAGCGCTGGGGTCGGGCTGGGACGTAGACGTGGTCCGCGTGCCCACCCTGGCCGGCGGCGACGGAAGCCGTGAGATCCCCCCGGCCGTCCTCGACGCCATCGCCGGTGCGGAGATCTACTTCGGGTTCGGGATCTCGCCCGAACTGTTCCGCGCCGCGCCGCATCTGCGCTGGGTGCATTCGGCCGCGGCCGGTGCCCGGGCCTCTCTGTTCCCCGAGATGCGCGAGAGCGACGTCGTATTCACCAATTCCGCCGGGATCTACGGTGAGCCGTTGGCCGAGTGGGCGATGGCGGCGGTGTTCTACTTCGCCCGCGCTCTCGATGTCGCGGAGCGGGGTGCGAGGGAGCGCCGCTGGCCGTACGACGAGATGGCGGCCTTCGGCCATCCGCAGAGGGAGGTCGCCGGCAGCACGATGGCAATCATCGGCTACGGCGGCATCGGTCGCTCCATCGGTGAGCGGGCGAAGGCACTGGGCATGAAGGTGCTGGCTGTCCGGTCCCGGTCTCCGGACGGCACCCTGGAGGGAGCGGACGAGGGCTTCGGCCCCGAGGGACTCGGCGAGGTGCTGGAGCGCAGCCATTACGTCGTCCTGAGCCTCCCGGAGACGCCGGTCACCACGGGTTTGATCGGGGCTTCCGAACTTGCCCGAATGCGTCCGGACAGCGTCTTGTTGAACCTGTCCCGAGGTGGCATTGTGGACGAGGACGCGCTCGTCGACGCGCTCGGTTCGAAGAGAATCCGTGGCGCGGCCCTGGACGTGTTCCGCGAGGAGCCGCTTCCGGCCGACAGTCCTCTCCGGGCCCTCGAGAACGTGCTGATTACACCGCACGCAGGTGCGGTTTCGCCCCGGTTCTGGGAGCGGGAAACGGATCTGATGGTCCAGAATATCGGGCACTATCTGGCGGGTGGCCGGATGGAGAACGTGGTAGACAAGACACGGGGCTACTAAGTGCAGAGACTGATCCAGGCAGCGGTCGACCGCGGAGCCAGCGTCATCCACATCAAGGCCGGTGACGTCCTTCGGGCCCGGATCGAGGGCAAGATCGTCAAGCTCTCGAACCAGGTGTTCACGGAGGAAGAGACGCTGAAGATCGCGCTGAAGCTGATCGCCAGCGAAAAAGACCGCGAGCGCTTTGACGAAATCCGCGACTACGATACCTCCTGGGGCCTCAAGGGGGTGGGGCGGTTCCGGATCAACATCTCGCGGCAGCGCGGTTCCGTCATGGTCGTCATGCGGGTCATCCCGCTCAACGTCCCGACCCTGGAGGAGCTCTCCCTGCCGATGACGCTGGGCGAGATCGCGGAGACCAAGCATGGACTGGTGCTGGTGACCGGCGCGGTGGGCACCGGCAAGAGCACAACGCAGGCCGCGATGATCCAGTGGATCAACGAGCGTCACAAGAAGCACATCATCACCCTCGAAGATCCGATCGAGTACCTCCACTCCGAGGACGTGAGCACCGTGACCCAGCGCGAGGTGGGCGTCGACACCGCGTCCTTCCACTCCGGGCTGCGCGCGGCGCTCCGTCAGGACCCCGACGTCATTCTCATCGGCGAGATGAGGGATCGTGCCACGATCGGCACGGCCTTGCGGGCCGCCGAGTTGGGCCAGCTGGTGATCTCGACCCTTCCCACTCCCAGTGCCATCGGAGCGATCAACTACGTTCTCGCCGCGTTTCCCGAAGAAGAGCGTGAGATGGCCCGCATACGCCTGGCCGACGCGCTCCAGGCGGTTATCGCCCAGCGGCTGCTCCCCCGGCGGGACACGGACCGCCAGATTCCGGCCGTCGAGATTCTGCGGGTCACCGGTGCGGTCCGCGACTGTATTCTCAACCTCAGTGACGTCGAAGAGATCATGGGCCTCATGGAGAGCGGCCAGGAAGCCTACGGGATGCAGTCGTTCCAGCAGCACCTGCAGGAATTGGTGCAATCGGGCATGGTCGACTACGAGGTGGCCCGCACGGCGGCCCCCAGTCCGAGCGATTTCGAGCTGGCCATGCAGACGCTCGGCGGGGCGGCCCCGGATCCGACGCGCGGAGACGTACAGCTGTGAATCTGGACGGTGTATTCCTTCCGGTCACCACCCCCTTCGACGCTACGACCGGAGACCTTGATCTCGACGCGTTCGCGGCCAACATCCGGGGCTGGTGCGAATACCCCATCGCCGGCCTGGTAGTCGGCGGATCCACGGGCGAGCAGGCCCTTCTCGACGAAGACGAACTCGTGGCGCTGTTGGCCAGCGGCGCACGCTCCCGTGGCGACGGGATGGCCTTGATCGCGGGGACGGGGGCGGAATCCACGCGGGCCACGATTCGCCTGTGCGATCTGGCGGCCCGCGAGGGAGCGGACGCGGTATTGGTGAAGCCGCCTTCCTACTATCGCGGCCGCATGTCGCCAGAAGCGATCCGCACGTATTTCCTGGCGGTGGCGGACGCCTCTCCCGTTCCGGTGATCCTGTACCACGTGCCCAAGTTCGTGCCGGTAGACGTGGTGCCGGAGCTGGCGGGGGAACTGGCGCGCCACGACAACGTTGCGGGGATCAAGGACTCGTCCGGCGATATTCACAACCTGGGAGCGGTGTGTGAGGCGGTGGGCGAGAGAGGCACGGTGGTCGTGGGCGCCGGGACACTGTTGTATTCGGGACTCGAGATCGGGGCGCGCGGTGGGATCATCGCGGTCGGTCTACTGGCCACCGGCGCTGCCTGTGAGCTGTACCGCGCGTTCATGGCGGGTCGGTCGGTGGAGGCCGGGCGTCTGCAGGAGCGTATAGGACCGTTGCACAAGAAAGTGGTAGCCGGCACGGGAGTGCTGGGTGTGAAGTATGGGCTCGATCAACTCGGTATGGTGGGTGGCCTCCCCCGCCCACCGCTCCTTCCCCCGACCGACCGGGAGCGGGAAGACGTTGTCGGGGCCCTGGAGCGTGCGGGCCTCGCGCCCGGGCAACCCCAAAGCATCTGACCCAACCAGCCCTTCGGGCGGGAGCCATAATTGTTCGACGACAAGACGCGGTGTGTTGTGCTGGTGGGCGTCCAGTGGGGCGACGAGGGGAAGGGCAAGATCACCGATGTGCTGGCCGAACAGGCCACGCTGGTGGCCCGGTACCAGGGCGGAGCGAATGCGGGCCACACCGTGCTGGTGGACGATGACGAGTTCATCCTCCACCTGATTCCATCGGGCGCCCTGTACCCCGATGTGCGATGCGTGCTCGGGAATGGCGTGGTTCTCGACCCGAGGACGCTGATCGACGAGATCGAGATGCTGCAGTCCCGCGGGGTCGACATCGAGGGCCGTCTGGGGGTCTCCAGGCGGGCGCAGCTGGTGCTGCCGTATCACAAGCAGCTCGACGGGGCGAAGGAAGCAGCCAAGGGCGCCGGCAAGATCGGCACGACCAAACGTGGCATCGGTCCGGCTTACCGCGACAAGATCTCTCGCAGCGGTCTCCGGGTGTGCGACCTCGCCGATCGTGACTACTGCTGGGATGTAGTGCGCGAGGGAGCGGCAGCGGCCAACGCCATGCTGGCGTACCTCGGGGTCGGGGACCGGGCCGACCCGGACGCCGTGATGTCTGAACTCGCCTCGCTGACGCCGCGCCTCCTGGCCCTCGGCACCGATTCGGGCGACGAGATCCGCGATGAGCTGGCCCGCGGCGGCAACGTCCTGCTCGAGGGTGCGCAGGGATCGCTGCTCGACGTCGACCACGGCACCTACCCGTTCGTCACCTCCTCCACGACCACGGCGGGCGGGGCGGCGGCGGGAGTCGGAATCGGCCCCACCCTCATCGACGAGGTCCTCGGAGTGGTCAAGGCGTACACGACACGAGTGGGCGCCGGCCCGTTTCCCACCGAGTTGCAGGGTGACGAGGCGGACCGGCTCCGCAACCTCGGCGCCGAGTTCGGCGCGACCACGGGCCGGCCACGGAGACCCGGCTGGTTCGATGGCGTCGTCGTTCGCCACGCGGCGGGTGTGAACGGTCTCACGGGACTCGCGGTGACGAAGCTCGACGTCCTCGACACGTTCGACGAGGTGCTCCTTGGCGTGGGGTACCAGCTCGACGGGGTGGCGACCGCCCACTTCCCCGAGCGCTCGGCTGATATCGAGAGGGTGCGCCCCGTGTACGAGAAGGAAGCCGGGTGGAAGGCGGATACCGGTGCGTGCCGATCCTGGGATGAGCTACCCGAGGCCGCGCGTCACTACCTGAAACGCATCGAAACGGTGTCCGAGGTGCCGATACGTCTGGTCTCCGTGGGCTCGGCCCGGAGTCAGATCATCAGGGTCGGCTGACGGGCAGGAGGGGGGCGCGGTTGGATCGACGCTTCCACGCAAGGCTGTTCGCGATTCTGTCAGCCGTGTGTCTGGCGTCGCTGGCGCCAGCGGCTGCGCAGGATCTGAAGGCGCAACAGGCAGACGGCGTCAGCCTCTCCGTCCAGATCTCGGGCCTGGAGGGTGAGCTCAGGCAGAACGTCGATGCCCTGACGGGAATCGTGGGCGCTGCACGCTCCAAGACCGTGCGTCCCGGTCACGTGTATCGGCTGTTCGAGAACGCCCCACACGAGATCGAACTGGCCCTTCAGCCATTCGGCTTCTATCACCCGACGATCCAGTCTTCACTCGATGTGGAGTCCACGCCCTGGACCGCGACCTTTGTCGTGGATCCCGGCCCGCCCACCCTGGTGGACCGCCTGGACGTTCGGGTGGTCGGCGAGGCCGAAGCGGACAGCGCGTTCCAGGCGGCCCTGGAGCTCCTTCCCCTGGCCGAGGGTGACACGCTGAACCACCCGGCCTACGAGCGCGCCAAGACGTCTCTCGGACTGCTGGCCGCCGACCGGGGCTACCTGGACGCTGCCTGGGATTCCAGTTTCATCCGCGTGGACCTGGAGCAGAATCGCTCTGAAATCGTGCTGCACATGACGACGGGTCCGCGGTTCCGATTTGGCGAGGTGTCCATCGACCAGGAGTGGGTCGACCTGGACATCCTGAAGCCGCACATCGAGTTCCAGCCAGGTGATCCGTTCGACACCTCATACCTGCGCGACCTGCAGTCCGGTCTCTCGGGAACCACGTATTTTGCCAACGTCGAGATCGTGCCGCGGCGAGACCTGGCGGACGAGGAACTCCGCGTCCCCATCGAGGTCCACGCCACGGCCAGGAAGACGCGGCGCTGGGAGGTCGGAGTCGGCTACGGCACAGACACCGGTCCGCGGATCCGGCTTGCGACAGAATTTCGCCGATTGAATCGTCGCGGCCACTACGCGGACGGCGATGCGCGGCTTTCGACTACCGAGCAGAGCATCACGGCGCGCTACAACATCCCGGTCGGCTTCCCAAATCCATCTCTGTGGACGGTGACTGGCAGATACGGGCGCGTCGAGTGGGTCACCAGCAAGACCCTGCAGGGCTTGGTGGGCTTGAGCTTCGCCCACCTCCGAGGGGACGTACGGGAGGTGTTCTCGCTGAGGTACCAGAACGACGACTTTCAGGTCGCCGCCGACACGGGCGTGTCACAACTGACCCAACCGATCGCGGCCTGGAGCTTCTCGGCTGCGGACAGCCGCCTCTATGCGACGCGTGGAATCGGCGGTGTCTTCGAGATGCGGGGAGCGGTGGACGGATTCGGATCCACCGCCAGCTTCTTCCGGGCGTGGTCTGGATTCAAAGCCATCCGAGGCCTGGCACCCAAGATTCGCGGCATCATGAGAGCAGAAATCGGCTGGATGGCCACGAAGCAATTTAGCGGGCTGCCCCCCTCGATCCGGTTCTTCGCTGGTGGCGACCGCAGCATCCGCGGATACGACTATCAGGAGCTGGGCCCGGTCAACGAGAACGGAGACGTAACGGGCGGCAACAGTCTGCTGGTGGGCAGCATCGAGTTCGAGTACCGCTTCCTTGAGAAATGGGCAGGGGCCGTCTTCTTCGACGCCGGGAACGCCTTCGACGACTTCCGCGGAAGAGTCGCGACGGGGACGGGCTTCGGGGCGCGCTGGATCTCGCCCGTCGGCATGGTCCGGGTGGACGTGGGGTTCGGGCTCCAGAAGGAAGGCAATCCGGTACGCCTGCACCTGTCGATCGGGCCGGATTTCTGATGGCGGAGGGGAAAGTGCGATCGCGGCGGTCTCGCTGGACGAGACGACTCTCCGGGGGCCTCGGCGTGTTCCTGCTCCTGGTCGTCGGGTTCGTTGCCTGGCTTGTCGGCACGACGGCGGGTGGACGGGTGGCCCTGTCGCTGGTCCCGGGATTCCTTCCCGACGATCTCGGGCTCGAGGTTGGAGAGTTCTCCGGCCGCCTGTGGGATCAATTCGAGGTCGAGGGCCTGGATCTGCGGTTGCCGACGATTCAGTTCGAGGCGGATCGGGTGGCGATCGACTGGCGGGCCGCAGGCATGCTTCGCAAGCGGATCCACGCCGACGGCGTCGTCGCGGAGGGCCTCGACGTCCGGGTGTTGGAGCCGGCAACCGATTCCTCCGCCGTGACGGCCGAATCGGAGTCGGAATCAGAGCCCGGATCACCGCCTGACGAACTCCCCTTCGCCATTTCGTTCGATTCCGTCCTGGTGACCCGCGCGACGCTGCAGATGAGGGACTCGGTGTGGGTGTCCGATGGAAGAGCACTGGTCCGCGGCACGATCGACGACTTCAGTATCGAATTCTCGGGCCGGGCGCAGGCCCCGGACCTGCCGCCAGCGGCGGTGCGCCTTTCGGGCCGGGGTTCGTCCACGGCCGTCCACGTGGACAGCCTGAACGCCCAGGCCCTTGGCGGCACGTTAGCGGCAACTGGAGATCTGTCCTGGTGGCCCGTGGTCTCGTGGGACGTGGAGATGCGGGCTGACACGCTCCGGCCCGCCGAGCTGATGTCCGAACCCGGAGAGTGGCCGGGCGCCGTATCCCTGGTCGGAGCGAGCACGGGGAGGGTGCTCGAGACCGGCGCGGTGGAGATCGAAGCCACGGTGGACACCCTGTATGGCGAGCTGCGAGGCGAAAGCCTTGCGGGACGGATCGAAGCTCGCCTCAGGGGCGAAGACCTGGTGCTTCCGGCGGCGCGAGTCGCCTGGGGCCCTGCCCGGGTGAGCGCTTCGGGGACCGCCGGTACGAGCCTGGACCTCGAGTTCGAGGCCGCGGCGCCGGAACTCGGGCTTCTGCTGCCGGGATCGGAGGGACGGGTGGCAGCCCGGGGCAGTGCCACCGGCCCCCGGGACACCCCAAGGGTCCGGGCCTCGTTCGAGGCGAGGGACCTGGCGTTGGAGACGATCCGGGTCGCGACCGCCGAGGGAGACGTGGACCTGGATCTGGCAGGTCCCCTGGCGGCGACCGTGCTCGCCCGCGGCGTCTCGGTTTCGGGGCGGGACCTCGATTCGGTGGTCGTGGCTGTCACCGGCCGCCGCGATTCCCACCGGCTGGATGTCTCGGCCCACGGTCCCGGTGCTGACATCGATCTGGCCGCTCGGGGCGGACTCGACAGCGCAAACGCGTGGTCGGGCACGGTCGAGGCTTTCGGGTTCGCGGCCGACACCGTGGGGTCCTGGGCCCTCACCGAACCGGTCGAGGTATTCGTTTCGGCTGACGCACTTCGCCTCGGCACAGTCTGTCTCGAGTCGGCCCCGGCCCGCGTGTGCCTGGAAGGTGAAACCGCAGGAGGACGCAGCCGCGCTGCGGCCACGGTGGACTCGCTCCGGGTCGAGAGGCTCGCCCCCCTGCTGCCGGAGGACCTTTCCATTGAGGCGGTGGTGACCGCTGACCTCGCGGTGGAAATGGAACAGGGCGAGGAGCTGACCGGACGGCTGGAGATGAACACGAGCGAGGGGACGTTGACGCGAGTCGCGAACGAACGGATCCGGCGGCTGTATTTCGATCCTATCAGCGTAACCGCTTCCTCCGGTTCCGACGGCCTCACCGGAGCTGTCGAGCTGCACGTAGCCGATTCGAACGGCGCCAGGGTCCTGGACCTGACGGGCCGGCTGGAGTCTCCCGCCGCGATCCGATCCGCTGAGGACTTGTCGAGGCTGCGGGGTCAGCCGGTCTCCGTAAACCTGGAGGTGCAGGCGGACGACCTCCTGCTCCTCACGGACGATGTGCTGCCGCTCTGGGATGTCAGCGGCGGCTTCCGGGCGACCGCGGACCTCGATATCGATGCCGAGGGTCGCCTCGCCGGGAGTTTGCTCGCGGCGACGGAATCCATGGTCCTGCGCAATACCGTGCGTGGCCAGGGATGGACTCTGCAGGTGGATCCGGCGCGGCTGTCCGCCGAGGTGGGTGCCGAAGGGCTCACAGCGGATCTCGACCTGGAGGTGAACCTCGAAGGCGAGAGCGATCTCCTGTCCGCGTCGGGACGGATAGGCCTTCCCCGGCTCACGAGTCTGGACGTGGATCCGGCTCAGCAGCCGGTCGAGGGGAGACTGGAGTTCAGAATAGGAGACCTGGGCCTCATCGAGGCGTTCCTGATCGACGTTGCCGATGCTCGCGGCAGCTTTCTGCTCACAACGCAGATCGGGGGAACGCTGGCGGATCTCACCGTGGATGGGGACGCCACCGTTTCCGATGGGTACGCCCTGTTACCGAACTACGGCCTCGAGTTGACGGACATACAGCTCACCGCTTCGGGAAGGCCGGAGGGAAGCATCGCCGTCAATGGGCAGGTCCGGTCCGGAGAAGGACTCCTTACCCTCACGGGACGATCGCAGCGCTACCCGTCCGCAGCGGAACCCAGTGTATTCCAGGTGCGGGGCGAGCGTTTCCTGGTGCTGGACATTCCCGAGGTCAACCTGCTGGCCAACCCCAACCTCGACCTGGCGTTCGATGGATCCACCCTTCGTTTGACCGGTGGCGTCGTGATCCCCCGCGGGCGACTCGGATTTCCCGAGATTCCGCCGTCGGCCGTGACGCCCTCCGAGGACGTGCGGTTCGTGGGTGACTCGCTGACGGTGCGGGAACCGCCGGTACCCGTTGGGGCCGACATCACAGTGACCCTGGGAGACGACGTGTTCTTCAACGGATTCGGTTTCTCGTCGAACCTGGCAGGAGACGTCCGGATCCGGCAGGAGCCCCGGGGTGAGCCGACTGGCCGCGGAGAAATAGGGTTCATCAACGGCACGTTCCGCTCGTTCGGCCAGGAGCTGCGAATCGATCCGGGCCGACTCCTGTTCTCCGGCCCAATCGACAACCCGACGGTGGACGCCCGCGCCTTCGTCCGTGCCTCGGACGGCACCGAGGCGGGTTTCCGGATCGGCGGGACCGTGCAGAAGCTTGACGTGTCCACGTATTCGGTCCCCCCGAAGTCCGACAGTGACATCATGGCCTACATCCTGTTCGGTCGGCCCATGGACCAGACGTCGAGTGCGGAAGGGAGCGAGGCCTCGAACAACGCCGCGATCCTGGGCGCGAACATGCTGGGAATGACCCTGGCGCCGAGCCTCGGCCTGGATGAGGCCCGAGTCGACACCGGCTCCAGCCAGAACAAAGCCCAGTTCGTGGTGGGGAAATACCTGTCCCCACGCCTGTTCGTGGGCTACGGAGTGGGAATCTACGAGCCGATCAGCACGTTGCGGATCCGGTACCTGCTATCCGCCCGCTGGTCGATCGAGGCGATTACCGGCGATCAGCAAAGTACCGACCTGCTGTGGAGGATCGAGGCCGGAGGGCCGAAGGCTGAGACAGAGTCGAATGGAGAAGAAAGCCCGGAGGCCGAGTCGGATACTGGAGCTGACGTGGAGTGACGGAGGGCGAGCCTTCGGACCCGCCCTCCTGAATGGATGCCGATCAGCCGACGCCGATGATCAGGGCCAGCGACCACGCCCGGTTGTTGATCTTCAGTGACTCTTCCTTGGCCACATCGGTGAGGCCGTACGTGTAGGCGAAGTCAAGTCCGAAGAACAAGACCTGGAGTCCGATTCCGCCCTTCAGGCCGAAGTCGAAACTGTTCGTGTTCTCGCACAGGCCGGCGGTCACCAGGCCCGTCCCTTCCGTACTGCAGCTGACCTCGAACCCACCGTTGACGCCACCGTAGAGCCGCGGGCCGATTACTCGCTCGAGAATCGGAAGTCGCACGACGCCCATCACCGGAACTTCGATGTATGAGAGACGGGCGCGCTCCAGAGTGGAAGCCACCTCGAATCCCTTCTCCGAGTAGTATCCGCCAACGATCACCCCGAAGATCCCGCCCGTGGCGTAGGATACGCCAAACTGGAATCCCGTTCGGTCGTTTGTCTCCACGCTGCTGCCGTCGAGCTCGACGGCGGCGTTGGAGTAGATGCCACCACCCGTAATGCCTACCTGGGCCGCTGCGGGCATCGCCGTCAGAGCCAGCAGGAAAGTGACGACCAAAGCAATCCGCAGTCGCATGGTTCGACTCCTGTTATCGTGTCCCGGGCCGAACGAAGTGTCCGGTCCGCGGCGATGAAGATACTCACGCTGGCTCTTGGGGAAACCCGGCCTCCCCGGGAGCGGTTCGTCAACCCTCGGATTGCCCGATCCCACCGCTTTCGCTATAATCTGGGGCTCTTGAATTCGGGCTGGCCCGGGTGGCCGGCGCCGGCAGACGCGAACCGGGTCACGGCGTCGCGTCTTTTGTATTGAAAGGGCCCCGGACAGCCCTGTGGAAGAGCAAGCCGGGGCGGGGACCGGGACGGGATGTTCGAGCAGCTCGGCGATCGGCTGGATGGCGTATTTCGCCGCCTCAAGGGGCGGGGCGTCATCACGCAGCCCATGCTCCGGGAAGGACTCCGGGAGGTGCGCCGGGCGCTGCTCGAGGCCGATGTGAATTTCCACGTCGCCCGCGACTTCCTGAAGCGCGTGGAACAGCGCGCTCTCGGGGAGAAGGTGCTGGAATCGGTTCGCCCGGCCGAGCAGGTCGTCAAGATCGTGCACGACGAGCTGATCGAAGTCCTGGGCGGAGCGAGCGCGGAATCGGGTCTCGCGAAGGCGGCAGTGCCGCCTTCGGTGATCATGCTGGTCGGCCTGCAGGGGTCGGGTAAGACGACCACGGCCGGGAAGCTGGCTCGCCGGTTCGACCGCCTCGGACGGCGCCCGACTCTGGTGGCCTGCGATCCGTACAGGCCGGCAGCGGGTGAGCAGCTGGTGACGCTCGCCGAGTCGATCGGTGTGCCGGTCATTCACGAGCCGGGACAGAAGGACGTCGTCGCGATTGCGTCGGCGGCAGTGGACGGCGCTCGTCGGGCCGGTGCGACGCACGTGATCGTCGACACGGCCGGCCGACTGCAGGTTGACGATGAGTTGATGGACGAGCTCACGCGGCTCAAGACGGAGATCGGGCCGCAGGAGGTGTTGCTCGTCGCCGATGGAATGACGGGCCAGGAAGCGGTGCGCATCGCGAAGGGCTTCCACGAGACGGTCGGGATCACCGGCGTGATCCTCACCAAGATGGATGGAGATGCGCGAGGTGGTGCGGCGCTGTCGATCCACGGGGTGCTGGGCGTGCCGGTCAAGTTCGTCGGGGTCGGAGAGCACCTGGAAGACCTGACGGCGTTCGAGCCCGAGCGAATGGCGGGGCGGATCCTCCAGATGGGGGACATCGTGGGCCTGGTGGAGAAGGCCCAGCAGACGTTCGACATGGAAGCCGGCAAGCAGCTGGAAGAGAAGGTGCTTGGCGGTGGACAGTTCGACCTGGAAGATTTTCTCCAGGCGACGAAGCAGATACAGAAGATGGGGCCGATCGAAGGCCTGCTGAAGATGATACCCGGCGTGAAGCCGAAGATGCTGGAAGGGGTGGACGTGGACCCCCGGCGCATCAGGCACATGGAGGCGATCAT
>JAMJQV010000340.1 GCA_023554435.1 Gemmatimonadota bacterium
GGGCAATGCTCGTCCGCGATGCCCCGCGTGTCGCACTCGTTCCGCTCATCGGTCCCGTCCGGCTGCAGGCCCATCCGGTCGAGTTCCGAGGCCAGGTAACCGGCAGTCTTCAGGAGTCCGGGACTCGGGGTCCAGCGTCCCATCATCGAGTCATCCGCGATGATCCCGACGCGCGTGGCCAGGTCGGCTGCGGTGATGTTGGCCACGGCTGCACCGCCATCAGGGGGTGGATCGGCCAGGCTCGGCGCCTCAGGCGGATCCGGAGTGTCGTCACCGGTGGGGGCGTCGGAGTTGCCGCAGCCGGCCACCGTGAGGGTTCCCATCAGCGCAACGGCCAGCATCATGGCTGTCGTTGCTACCGTCGAACGGTCCCGGCGATCGGCCGGGCTAGCGTGCCTCTTCCACATATCCCCTCCCGACCGTCGGTGGTGCGTCAGGCGGACACACCGGGCAAAACGGTCTCCATATCTACAACGTATGAGGACCGCTTTTCCTCACCGTTGAGTACGGCGATCTCGAGCCGGTAGGTGCCGGGCCCGTCCGGGAGAACCCGGTCCAGTACGATCCGTGTCGAGCTGTCTGGCAGAATACCCGCTCCAGGCGGGATCGGATCCCCCGGTGAGTCGACACGTGGCGGATCGATCCGCAACCAGCCGATCGATTCCAGCTTCTCGCAGCGGACCAGGACCGCCCGGCAGTTCCGGCTCTTCCCGGCTCCCTCGTTGCGCACGTCGAGCAGCACCCTGAGCCCGGCCGTGGTGCGCTCGAAGACCAGGCCATCCGGCAATACGAGGCGGGGGCGCCAATGCCAGCGCCCCAGGCGCCAGGCACCCGCCGCCACCAGAAGCGCGATCAGGATGAGCAGGGTCTGGGTCAGCATTTCACCTGCTGAGGGAATGCACTCCACCCTTGGGGGAATCGACCGTCACGGTGAACGGTCCCGACCCCCGGACGATCCAGCGGACGGTCACGGTTCCCATGCCGGGGATCGACTCGACCTCGATCCTGGCGGGTCGTCGTTCCTGCTCCACGGCCAGGTCCTGAAGGGGATCCGTCACCACGAAGCCGGCTACCACATCACCACCCTCGAGGGAGATCCAATCCGGCCGCGAGATGCGGTGGTCCTGGTCCTGCTGCGTGTGGGTGGGCGCCAGCCGCTTGTTGGCGACGATCGCGGTCACTTCGCTCAGTCCCTGGCCGATCGGGCGTACGGCGATCGAGTCCACTTTGGCCAGGGGCAACTGGTGTGCCTGGAACAGGGTGAACGCCATGTTCCGGTGCGCTTCCTCGGCTAGCATGAAGCCAGGGATGGCCCTCGTGTACTGCTTCTTCACGCCGCCCACCTCGATCGGGCCGTAGGTCGGATGCTCGACCGGCGTCCACGGCACCACGGCCTCGCCGAACAGGAGCAGGCGGTCGAACCGGTAATCGGTCCGATCATGCCGGTCCGGAGTCTCTTCGCCACGCTCGATCCGGAAGTAGTTGTAGGAGGTCCACAACTCGTTGCTGAACGTCAGGATTCCCCGCGCACCGTAGAACCAGTCCAGCTCACCACCCCACACCGGGTAGAGATCGCTCCACAATACCATGTAGCGGTAGCCGGGCAGGATCGTCTCGCCGATCTCTCCGATTCGGTCGTACACCCGCACGTCGGATGGCCGGACCACGTCCTGCGCCTGGCCAGGACCACGCAGGATCATGCCGCCGGAATTGTGATAGGTCTGGGCTCCGGCGATGTTCTCGTGGCTCAGCACGAAATCGATCACCGCCTGCGTCTCGGGAAGGGACGTCGGGTACGCGTCCGCGCCGGACTGCACGTACTGTGGCTGCCAGAGCCACGGCCAATTCCGGTTCGGATCGTAGTATCCGGTCCGGTCCTCGTTGACCCGCCCGTCATTGTCGTTGTCGAAGCCCTCGTACCCGAGAATCTCATACTCTCCAGGTTCGTCGGGCCGGGCGCGAATCATGAGGCGCGGATCCTCCCGGGAGACGAGCCACCGGCCGTTGGGGTCCCTCCGACGCATCATCGTGATGTGTCCATCCCCGTTCAGGTCGTCGAGGTCGTCCTCGTCAAAGAGCCCGTCCCCGTCGTCATCGCGTGGCGCCACCCCGCTCCGCGGGCTGCTCGGAGTGTTTGGCGACTCGATGAATGCGGCACGACCATCAGGGTTGATGGTGGGAACGATGTACATCGTGCGATCATCCAGCAGGTCGGACACCCACGGTACACGATCGGCCATCTCGCACAGATACCACGCCGTGTAGAGGGCAATCTCCTGCCCCTGGATTTCGTTCGAGTGAATGTTGCCGTCGATGTACATGGCGGGCTTACGATCCGCCTCACCCACCCGGAAGTTGGTCACCGTGAGGAGCCAGATGTCGCGTCCCTCGTAGCTCTTGCCAATCGAGCCGAATCGGCATCGATCCGGATAGGCTTCCTCGAGCCGCCTGCCGATGTCCTCCACGGCCGCATGGTCGTAGTAGCGGTCCCAGCTCACGGGTACCTTCGGGTCGGGCGGCGAGCCCAGGGCCGCCAGGGCGCCGGCCTGGGCGACCGCGGGTCCGGCCGTCATCAGGGCCACGAGACCTGTCATCGCGACGATGCCAGCGACTCTCGCGGCGAGCCGCCCGGCAGCCGTCGACATTCTGTTCGTGTCTTCCGGTGCTCTACGCATTGGCCTCACCGTAACGTGACCGTTTGGCGGCTCTCACCCGCGACCGGGCTTGCTGCCAGGATCGTTACGCGTGAGCCCGCACGTCCGACCAGCACCCATTCGAGATCCTAGCCTTGCCCGCTCCCCGGGATTGCACCGAGTAGCTGCACGGCCTGGCCGCTGGCGATTTCCTGACCGTCCGTCACCACCTCGACCCGAACCCGCCTCGGCCAACGGGCCAACTCGCCGAGCCCCGACAGCGTGGGTAGGAACCCCTCGTTCGCCACACGCGCCTTGATCCGATATACGCCGTCGGACAGCGATTCGACCTCAACGTCTCGCAGTGTTACGGAGGGCAGCAGGCCGGCCAGGGCGACAATGAACCGCTCCTGGCGTGCCAGTACGGAATCGAGCTCGGAAGCCGGCGGATTGAGACGAGCGAACGGAGCGAAGCCTCCGACCTCCACGGTACGGTCCGGGAAGTCGGGATGACTCACTTCGGACCACTCCACGAAGCCCCCCGGCACGTTCTCTCTCAGCCAGCGAAGCTCGCGGCGCTCGGTCTCGAGTGGGTCTTTCTCCTTGTCTGCTTTCCCGGGCCGCGATCGCTGTGGCCCGCCTGTCTCGTCTGCTTCTGCGGCGCCCTCCGCGGCAGCGTCCGGCTCTGCCCCCGCCTCCGGAACTTCGTCGCTCGAGTCGTCTCCGGTCGGGATCCACCACGCGCGAGAGCCGAACGCCCACCTCCCCATGTCGTAGTAGGCGGAGGCCAGCACATCGCCGGAAGAGGGCGCCGACGACGGGCCCGACTCGAGGCCGGTGATGTCACGAAACCGGCGGGCCACTTCGGCGAAGTACGGCTCGTCTACCTCGAGCACGCTCGTCAGCGGACGGCGGCTCCGGCGCCTTCCGGCTCCGTCCTCACCCGTGCCGACCGCTCCTCTCTCACGCTCGTGCTTCCAGGCCTCGAGGAGATTGTCCTGTGGACCCAGCACGTAGACCGCCGCGATGTTCGGATGCTCGAGATAGAATTGGGCGATCGCGCGCGCCTCGGGCGCCTCGACCGGGTACAGGCCCGCTCCCTCCGAGAAGAACTCATAACCTCGCGGCAGATTTCGGTTGACATCGATGCCCCCCGGCGGGTCCTCGTTCCACGCTTCGTCACCGTCGTTGTCGATGCCTTCCACGTACACCCGGTAGGCCCCGCTCTCACCCTTCACAGGGTCGGCCTTCCGCATCAGCTCTGGGTTCTCCGGGTCAGCCAGCCACTCGCCCGCGGGGTCCAGCACTCGCATCATCGTAATGAGCCCGTTCCCGTCCAGGTCTTCGGGCCCGTCCTCGTCCACTTCCGCATCACGGTCGTCGTCGTACGGCGACGCGTTCCGGGTCCGCTCGCGCTGCGGCCGCTCGAAGAACGCCGCCGCGGCGTCAGGGTTCGCGGCAAGGACCAGGTAGATCGTGGTGCGATCGAGGAGCCGTGTGATCGTGGAGTCGGTTCCGTAGCCTGAAGCGAGGGACCGTGCGACGTGCAGGGCGACCTCGGTTCCGACCAGGTGCGGTCCGTACGCGCCGGCCACCACCAGCAGTGCCGGTCGGTCGTCCGCTCCCTCGCCGGCTCCGAGCCGGACGGCCCGTACCACGGCCCCGCCGGGTGTGTTCGCCACCTCCAGCACCTGGACCAGGTTCCCGTGCCGGCTTTCCAGCTCCCGCACGGCCGATGAGAGCGCATCGTCGTCATGGTAGGGGTACGTGTCCTGGGCCTGCAGCGCGGGAACCAGTAGCAAGAATCCCGGAATGAAGGCCGCGAGGAGACGCCTCTCGATGGCGCGCCGAAGACGGCCCGGTGTGCCACCTGGTTGAGTCCCTCTCATCCTCGTCCTCGATTTGTATGGAGCGGAGTGGTTGTCGGACCACCCGGGCAGCGGCTCGGCGGCGCGTTGCGTCGGGAGACGCCCGGATGACGGTGTCGTCAAGAAACCTGCGGCGCGGCCTCGGCGCAAGATGCGCTCGGCCTCACGAGGGAGGGCATTCGCGGGTGGCGACAACCCCGACGCGCGGCGAAGTTCCACCTGTCGTCCGAAGAAGCTTCGGGCCTCAGTTGGCCTCGTTCTCAACCGCTGTCGGACACCGCAAGCCAGGATCGACCCATGACCCGGAAGAATGTGCCATTCAGCCGAATCGCGATCGGCCTCAGTCTCGGACTCGTACTGGCCGTGCCTGGCGCTTGCCGGGGGCAGAACGCGGGCGATCGGTTCCCCGCTGATCAATGGATGCGCTACGAGGACGTCGGGCAGGCCGGCTTCGACGCTCGGAAGCTCGACGCCGCAAGGGCCACCTGGGAGACACTTCCTTCTTCAGCCTTCATGGTGATCTCCGATGGCGCGGTCGTCGCCTCTTGGGGCGATGTCGGACGGCGTTTCATGTGCCACTCGGTGCGGAAGAGCTTTCTCTCAGCGCTCTACGGGGTCTACTGGGATCGTGGAGAGATCGAGCTCAACAAGACCCTGGCCGACCTGGGAATCGACGATCAGCCGAGTCCTCTCCTGGAGACCGAGAAACGGGCCCGAATACTGGATCTTCTGAAAGCCCGCTCCGGCGTGTTCCACCCGGCGGCGTACGCGGGTCGCACGGATTCCAGGCCACGGGGCAGCGAAGGTCCGGGCCGGTACTTCGCCTACAACAACTGGGACTTCAACACGCTGGCGGCGATCCTGAAACAGGAGACCGGCGCCGACGTGTTCGAGGCGTTCGATCAGCACTTCGGGCAGCCGCTCCAGATGGAGGACTGGCGCGTCTCGGATGGCTACTATCACTACGAGCGCGACAAGTCGAAGTACCCGGCCTATCCCTTCCGGATGTCCGCGCGCGACGCAGCCCGCTTCGGCTTGCTCTACGCGCGGATGGGGATGTGGGGTGACCAACGCATCCTGTCCGAGCACTGG
>JAMJQV010000341.1 GCA_023554435.1 Gemmatimonadota bacterium
CCTACCGGGTGGGCACGGACCGGATCTATTTGGTCGGGATGTTCGCCAGCTACGGCGACTACGGAACGGACACCACCCATTACGTCGCCATCCACCGCCTCGAGGTCCGCCCGACCGACAACCTGTTGTTCTCCGTATCCGAGTCGAGCGTGCACGGCGGCCCCGGTCAGTCCATGAATTGGAAGCTGGTGAACCCGGTCGGGATCTGGCAGATCGCGCGCACGGACGGTGACCCTCCGTACAACAAGCTCGGCCAACTGGACGCGTGGTGGCGCACCGGGCTGGGCTTCAACGTGTACGGAAGCCTCCTGGCCGACGCGACGAACGACAACGGATCGTGCTGCCAGATGGGTGGCAGCCTGGGGGTCGAGGTTCCGCGCCTCGCCCCGGGGCTCCTGGTGCGCGCCAACTTCAGCGCCCTTCAGAGCCTGGCGTACACGCCAAACAACTCGGGAGAGAATCGGGTCTGGGAGCGATATACGGTCGAGCAGATCGGAATCGGGTGGGACAAGGCCGACCTGTACCTGTTCTCGCTCGAGGCCGAGTGGTTTCCCGCCGCCTCCCTGTGGCTGCGTCCCAAGCTGGATCTGCAGTTTCGCGGCGCCTTCGACATCCGGGACGATCGCCCGCCGGTAGAGGTGCTGCCCATCTGGCCTCGCATCCTGGTCGGTGCGGACGAGGTCACGTTCCGTCCGGCGATCGAAGGACGCTGGCGCAAAGACTGGCGCTGGCCGCTCGAGGTGGAGTGGGACGTGGGGGTGAACTTCATCTCCGACTACGCCAACCAACCCGGGGTCAATCGGACGGATTTCGTCGGCAACCTCGCCGTCCGACTGCGCACCCCGCGCTGGGTCTTCGGCCTGAAGTAAGGTCCTCGTCGGAGCTTTCTAGCCCAGCAGCAGGCTCGCTCCGCCGATCGCGATGATCACCAGGCCCACGAACACCTTGAGGGCGATGGCCACCGCGCGTCCGAGCAGGGCCCCCATGCTGGCGCGGGCGGCTCCCGCCGTGTGACGGGTCTGGTGCCACGTCAGGAGAAACGCCCCCACCACGGTGCCGAGAAGGGCTCCGATGAAGGCTCCCACGATGGGCACTGGAGTGCCGATCAGGGCCCCGGCCAGGCCTCCCACCACGGCGCCCCAGAACGTGCGACTGGTCCCTCCGTAACGGGCCGTCATCCGGCCGACCGCCACGAATTCCAGGAACTCGGCAAAGCCCGCCAGCAGGACCAGGAGGAAGAAGATCCACCCCGACACCATGCCATTGACCACGCCGAGCAGCAGGATCGCGATCATGATCCACACCCCCGGGAGTCCCAGGGGGATGAGGAACAGTGAAACGATCATCGCGGCGAGGCCGATCCACGCCAGGGCCGAAGTTTCCATGTTCGCCTTTACGGGACGCGAGCGCGCTGGGATTCAAGCGGCGGCTTCCACTCGAGCGCCAGAAGTAGCCCCTTCTGTCCGGTACCGGGATCTTCGCACGGGACTTGCACGTTCTCTCAGCTGGCGGCCCCCCTCAGAAGGGGACAAACCGCGGCTAGACGGTGTAGTAGGCCTGATTCAAGCGACATCGGATCGCTCTTGGGGTTCGTTGCCGCTGGGGCGATCTTGCGTACACTTGGGCGCAATACTGACCGTCTTGCAGGAAACGATCCTTGCTAGAACGGATGACCATGCGGTTCGAAATGCGGGTAAGATCTCGGTGGCTAAGGCGCGGCGCGCTGGTCGCGGCGGGGCTGTTCGCCGCGCACGCCGCTCCCACAGGCGAGTCAGCGGCGGGCCCGGCGGCTGCTCTGGCTCAGCAGTCTTCCGTCTCCGGACATCTAACGAGCGTCTGGGAAGATCCCCTTCCGGAGCAGGGGACGCCGCGTCTGCGTCATTTCCTTTCTCGGCACACCGGTGAGATGGTCCCGCTGCAGGTAACGGACTCCCAACTGCGAGCCGTAGGAGGCGCCGAGGGCGCCGTCGGACAATACGTGGAAGTAAAGGGCAGCTGGCGGGGACCCCGCAGGACGCCGGGCGCCTCGGCCGATCGCGAACTCGAGGTCAGCTCGATCCGCTATTCGGCGGCCCCGACCGGCGCTTTCGCCGAGCCGCAGGGGGCGCCCATCTACGGCTCACAGCCGTGGGTCACCGTCCTGTGTCGGTTCTCCGACTATCCGACTGCGGAGCCGCATGCGCTCAGCTGGTACCAGGACCTGCTGGGAGGAAACGAGCCCGAGCTGGACCACTACTGGCGCGAGGTTTCGTTCGACCAGGTCAACGTGGCCGGGAGCGTGGCGCACGGCTGGTATGACCTGCCACACGAGAAGGCCTACTACGTCAACGACTCGACACGCGTATCCAACCTCTCGTTGCTGAAAGAGGACTGTGCGGCCGTGGCCGACGCGGACATCTACTTCCCCGATTACGTGGGCATCAACTTTCAGTTCAACGAGAGCCTGGCCGGATACTCGTGGGGCGGTGGCTCCACACTCAACATCGACGGGGTCTCACGCTTCTACCGCGTAACCTGGATGTCCGACTGGGCCGACCAGTTCGTGTACGGGCACGAGATGGGGCACGGCTTCGGGCTGCCGCATTCGTCCGGTCCGTACGGTGCGGTCTACGATTCCGATTGGGACGTGATGAGCGGTGCAAGGAACTTCAACGACCCGACCTACGGGTGGATCGGGCCGCACACCATCTCGTACCACAAGGAAGACCTGGGCTGGATCCCGGCAGACCGGGTCTACGATGCCACACTGGGTACGAGCGCCACGATCACCCTGCACCGCCTGGGCGACATGTCCGCGCCCGGCGACTACATGATGGCCCGCATTCCCCGTGAGGATGGCACGTACTACACGGTCGAGGCTCGCCGGATCGTAGGCTACGACACGTATCTCCCGGCGGAGGCGGTCGTCCTGCACCACGTCACGAACCGCGCGTTCGTGGTCGACCCGGACAATGATGGGGATCCCAACGACGATGGGGCCCAGTGGATTCCCGGCGAGACGTTCGTCGATGCGGCCAATGGGGTCACCGTGACCGTCGAATCACAGGTCGCCGAGGGCTTTCTCGTGACCATCGCCCTCATGGAGCCCGGGCACATCGAGTTCGACCCGACTTCTCTCGCATTCGCGACGGAGCAGGGCACCGATCCCGCGCCGCAGACCTTCGCCCTCCAGAACACGGGCACCGGCGACATGGACTGGACGGCGATCGACGATGCGGCGTGGCTGGAGCTGGACCAGACCTCCGGCACCGTGGTGTCAGGCGAGTCGGTCGACATCACGGCCACCGTGGCCACCGACGGGCTGGCCGAGGGGACGTATAACGCGATCGTCACGGTGAGCGGAAACGCCGACAATTCGCCTCAGATCCTGTCCGTCAGCCTGGAGGTGACGGCTGCGCCAGTGCTCACGCTCGTGGCCGAGCCGATCGACCTCGAGGTAGTGGTCGGCGTGGACCCGCCGCCGCATGAGGTCTTGATTCGCAACGACGGCGGCGCCGAGCTGACGTGGTCGGCGTCCTCGGACGCCGCGTGGATGACGTTCTCCCGCGGATCGGGCACCCTGGCCCCCGGCGCGAGCGAGGTCGACTCGGTCGTCATCTCGGTCGACGGACTGGACCTCGGCGACTACTCGGGCACTCTGACGTTCACGGGGAACGCGACGAACTCGCCGCTGACGCTGGCGGCGTCGATCAGCGTGGTCGAATCGCCGTCGATCGCACTCGACGGTACCCTCGAATTCGAGGCCTGGGAGGGTGACTCACCGCCGGAAGGTGTGATCCTGACCGTAGGCAACGACGGCGGAGGAACGCTGGCGTGGACCGCTTCGGCGGACCAGCCGTGGGTGGACCTGTCGTTCTCCGAGGGCAGCCTGGCTCCCGGTGGCGCCTCCACCATCCGTGTCACCGTGGACGGGTCCGGCCTTGCTGCCGGGACGCATACGGCAACCATCTCCGTTTCGGGGAATGCCGACGACTCGCCGCAGACCAAACCTGTCCAGTTCGTGGCGAACGCGCGCCCGGTCATGGCCGCCGCCGACGTGGCCGACCACCTGATGGGGGTGAGGGATGTGCTCACCGCCGAGGAGGTCGATTACCTCGACGAGATCGGCAATGGGAACGGGGCCTTCGATGTCGGGGACTTCCGTGCCTGGCTGCAATTTACGGGGATGCTCGGCAGCATCAGACAGGGCAGCGGAGAGGAGGTGGCACCATGAGAACGCGAGTGCTACTGGGCGCCGTGGCCGCCGGACTCCTGGTCCTCGGGTGTGGCGGCGACTCGACGGGCCCGCCACCACCTCAGCCGGTGCCCGGTGAGCTGGCGGTCACGGTGAGCGGGGGCGGGGCCTTCGCCGGGATCTTCCTCACGGTCACGGGTTCCGGGATCACGGCGCCCGCGGCATCGGGGGGCGCGAGCCTGTACTACGACATGTCGGGCGGCACCTTGAGTGCCACGGTCGTGGGCTCCACGCTCTCGGGCGAGGTCCTGAGGTTCTCCGTCCCGGACGTTGGCGATGCAAGCGACTACGTCGTCGCTGTCCAGCAGGTAGCCGGGACGTCGAACCAGCCGTTGAGTCCGGGCGGCTTCTCGGCGACGGTGTCCGTAGCGCCCTGAGTTCCCGGGTTGCCTCAGGTCAGCAGCAACGGCATCTCGTGGGCCGTGATCGGTACCACCAGTAGCGGACACGGCACGAGACGCACGATCTGCTCGCTGTGACTTCCGCGGAACGCATCCATGATGCCGCTCCTTCCGTCGCTTGCCATCACCACGAGGTCGGCCTGCCGGTCTCCCGCCGTTCTGATGATCTGATCGATCACGTCGCCCTGCTGCAGGCCCTGGCTCCACCGGATGCCCTCGTGCTCGGGAAGCTCGAGGTCGGGCATGTGATCGCCGACGTGCATCAGGTACAGCTCGACCGGGTCGCCGTGAACGTGGTGGGCCGCGATCGCGGTGCGCGCGGCCAGGGTGACCGCGTTCTGCGCGTCCGGCACCTCGGCCACCGGAACCAGGATCTTGCGGGCCGTGATCTGTCCGGTCGCCGGATCCACCATTCCGGGCTTCCCGATCGGAACGAACAGGGTGGACGTGTCCGTGCGGTGGGCCAGCGGCTCTGATACGGACGGCTTGAGCCACCCGGATACTCCGCCCGGTCCCTTCGTGGCGACTACGACCAGGTCGATGTAGCCCTTCTCGAGGGTTTCGAGAATCACCGGCAGCGGGCGGCCCTTCACGACCTTCTTCTTGATGCGCACGTTGAAGTTCTCGTACACGGCGCTCCGCGAGGAGCCCTCTTCCAGGAGGCCCCACCGCTCCAGCATCTCACGCACCGAGGGAAGCTCCACGGAACTCGAGGACGTCTCTACGTGCAGCATCGTCAGGGACGTCTTGCGCAGCAGGGCGATCGCGAGGGCGTGCTGGAAGGCGATCTCGCTGCCTGGCGACATGTCGGTGGGCAGCAGCACGCTTCGGACGATCGGAAGACTTCCTGGGGTCGACGTCAACTACGGCTCCTGGCAAAAGGTCTCGTGATTCGGATCGTGACGAGGGGAATGTGACCTTCCGGCCGCCGGCAGTCCACCCGGGCATGCTCCGAAGCCAGTCTGCCCCGGTATGCGGCCGTTTCACTTCCGTGACGGTGCCGTGACGACCTCCAGCGAACTTGCGCCCGAGAGGAAGGAGTTTCATGGGCTCGTTTGTGTTTACGGTACTTGTATTTGCTGTCATCGCGGGAGTCGTGCTCGGGTCCAGTTCGAGCTACGGCAAACTGTACGACCGCCTGTATGGGAATCGGACCGGCTACTGAGGAGCAGCCCTCAGAGGTTCCTGCGTGCGCGCTGTTTGTTTATGGTGGAGACCAGACCGGATGTGGTCGGGGCGCTACCGAGGCTCTGCTTGAGGATGCAGGGAAGGCGTCGCCGGCCCTCACCCCCCACGGGAGGCTCTGTATGATTCGCACGTCTGTAGCCGCGTTCGCGGCGCTGTTGTTTCTCACTTCCACTGCGATCGCGCAGGACAAGGTCATCAAGAGCGCCATGAGCGCCGGACCGCCTTCGATCTCGGCGGATGC
>JAMJQV010000342.1 GCA_023554435.1 Gemmatimonadota bacterium
TGGTCGCCCCCGGGGCCGACCTCGGCGAGTGGGGCTTTCACGCGCGGGCCGGCGACACCGACGTCCGGATCTCTCTCTATGCCGTCAACTCCGAGTACATGGAGATGGACGGAGGTGACCTGGTGGACGGGCGCTTCTTCACCGCCGCCGAGGAGAGCCGCCGCCGGTCGGTGGCAGTGATCGACTCCGCGACGGCGGCCGACCTGTTCGGCGGGCTCGACCCGCTGGGGCAGCGATTCAACATCGGGATGCCCGGACGCCGCCAGGCTCCGTTCGAAGTGGTCGGGGTGTACCGCCCCCCCGACAACCTCTTCATGGGCTTTCAGTCGCACTATGTGTTCACACCGTTCAGCTCTCTGAAGAAGTCGGTCGGCATCTGGGACCGCATGGTGTACTTCATCGTCAAGCCGCACGAAGGGGTCGAGCTCGAAACGGCGCTCGACGCCGTCCGGACCAGGATGAGGCAGTTGCGCGGCCTGGACCCGGGCCAGGAGGACAACTTCAACCTGATCACGCAGGATCAGGTGATGGAGTGGTGGAACAACTTCACCGGCGTGTTCTTCGCCGTCATGGTAGCCCTTTCCGGCGTCGGCCTGCTCGTCGGAGGCATCGGCGTGATCGGGATCATGATGATTTCGGTCACCGAGCGCACAAGGGAGATCGGCCTGCGGAAGTCCCTCGGGGCGCGCAAGCGTGATCTGCTGTGGCAGTTCCTGGTCGAGGCTGCGACCCTGACCCTGCTCGGAGGAGCCATCGGCATGGCGCTGGGCGGCCTGATCGTGTGGGCCGTGTCGTCCCTGACGCCGGTGCCGGCTTCGGTTCCGTTGTGGTCGATCGCGGTCGCTCTCCTCGCCTCGATCTTCACCGGCGTCGGCTTCGGCCTCTACCCGGCGGCACGCGGCGCCGGACTGGACCCGGTCGAAGCGCTGCGCTATGAGTGACTCCGCCTTAGCTTCCTGCCGGCTGGCCAACACCTGACGGAAGGATGGCATGACGGATCACTCGGTCGACGTTCTGGCCATCGGCCCTCATCCGGACGATGCGGAACTGTTGTGCGGTGGTACCCTCGCCCGGTGCGCGGACCAGGGCTATCGGACGGGAATACTCGACCTGACGCGGGGCGAAACGGGCACTCGTGGCAATCCCGAACTCCGCGCCTCGGAAGCGGCAGCGGCGGCCGAGATACTCGGTGTGTCCGTTCGGCTCAATGCCGACCTGCCGGATGCCGGGATCACCAATGACAGGGCGACCCGCGAGCATATCGTCGGGTTTCTTCGTGCCCTGACGCCCAGAGTCGTCATCCTCCCGTTCACGCGCGGCCGGCACCCGGATCATCGCCTTGCGGCCGAACTGTGCGGGGACGCCTGCTTCCTGTCCGGCCTGGCCAGGTTCGGTTCAGGCTCGCCCCATCGACCGCACAAGCTCCTGTACGCCATGGCTTTCCGGGAAGACCCCGTGAAACCGACCTTCGTGGTGGACATCACCGAGCAATTCGGTCGAAAGATGGAGGCCATTCAGGCGTTCACCTCTCAGTTCGAAGGGGTGCAGCAGGCGGGAGAAGCGTTTCCCACCGGGCAGTCTCTGTACGATCTCATCGATGTGCAGAGCCGGCACTACGGCAGCCTCATCCGGCGAGGGTACGGCGAGCCATTCTACACGGATGAGACCGTGGAGATTGACGACGTCGCCGCCATGCGCGTCCGCTCACTGTGACGTTGGCGGAATCATGATCTATCTCGATCATGCGGCCACGTGTCCGATCCGAAAGCCCGTGTGGGAAGCGATGGAGCGACGGGTCGGCGAGGCGGACTTCAACCCAGCGTCCGTCCACTCTCCCGGTGGGCGCGCCGCCGCCGCTCTCGAACAGGCGCGGAAGGAGATCGCGACGGCCCTCGGGACAGCCCGGTCCAACCTCCTGTTCACCGGCGGCGGAACTCAATCCGACAACCTCGCCGTGCTCGGATTCGCCAGGGCGACGGACAGGCCGGCTCGCCTTCTCGTGTCAGCGGTGGAACACAAGGCGGTGTTGGAAGCGGCCCGGCGCGCCGAGTCCGAGGGGGCCATCGTCGAGGTGCTTCCTGTCGATTCGACCGGCTGGCTGGACCCGCAGACGCTGGAGGAACGGCTCACGACTGCCACGGGCTACCCCACGCTGGTTTCCGTCATGTGGGCCAACAGCGAGGTGGGAACCGTACAGCCGGTCCGGGACCTGTGCGATATCGCGCACCGGCACGGAGCCCTCTTCCACACGGATGCGGTGCAGGCCTGCGGCAAGGTGCCCGTATCCCTGGAGGACGTTCCAGCCGACCTGGCCACGATCACCGCTCACAAGCTCGGAGGGCCGGTCGGGATCGGTCTTCTCGTCCGGCGGGGTAACGTACGCCTCGAGCCCCTGGCATATGGCGGCTCCCAGGAGAGGTCGATGTGGCCGGGTACCCAGAACCCGCTCGGCGCGGTGGGATTCGCGGAAGCGGTTCGGCTGGCGACTTCCGAACTGCCCGGTTCCGCCGACCGCTGGAGAGGGCTCAGGGTCAGACTGGAGGAGACGCTTCGAGAGTCGATCCCGGACCTGACCGTGCATGGTGAGGAAGCTCCGGAACGTCTGCCGCAACTGCTCAGTGTCGGCATCGAGGATTGCGACCAGGCGGCGTTGCTCACCTCGCTCGACCTGGCGGGCATCGCCCTGTCCGCCGGATCGGCCTGCGCCAGCGGTTCTTCGACGGGTTCCCACGTACTCGAGGCCATGGGGGTCCGTCCGGTCGGATCCTACGCGGTGCTCCGATTCAGCTTCGGCCCATCCACGACCGCGTCCGATATCGATGCGGCCGCGAGCGAGGTGGTGAGTTGCGTCCGGCGACTTCGGGATTCGGACGCGTGACCGGGACTTCCGTTCTCGTCGCCATGTCGGGCGGAGTGGACTCGAGCGTGGCCGCGGCCATGCTGGTCCGCCAGGGACACCGGGTCATCGGCGCCACCATGAAAACGTTCTGCTACTCGGACGCCTCGGGTCCGGCTCAGAAGTGCTGTGGCCTCGAGGGGATTTCGGACGCGAGGGCGGTGGCGGCGGCGCTCCAGGTTCCGCATCGGGTGTTCGACCTCGAGAAGGAATTCACCGACGACGTGATCCGCGACTTCGTCCGGGAGTATGCGGCGGGAAGGACTCCGATTCCGTGCGTGCGATGCAACAGCTTCACCAAGTTCAGAGACCTGGTCCGTCGTGCCGATGAACTCGGGTGTTCGCACATCGCCACCGGACATTATGCTCGGGTGGAACGGCGAGACGGGGAGTCCCTTCTGTGTCGGGCCGAAGATGATCGCAAGGACCAGACCTACTTCCTGTGGGGGATTCCTCGCGCCGTGATCGAGAGGCTGTTGCTCCCGGTGGGCGATCTGGCCAAGAGCGAGGTGCGGGAGGCGGCCCGCTCTCTTGGTCTTCTCACGGCGGACAAGCCCGAGTCGTTCGAAATCTGCTTCGTGCCGGACGATGACTACGCCGGCGTTCTTCGGGACCACCTGGGTGAGAGCCACCCGGCGCTGTCGCCCGGTCCCGTCGTGAGGGTCGATGGAACCATCGTGGGTGAGCACCGGGGCTACGCCCGTTTCACGGTGGGACAACGAAAGGGACTCCCGGGCGGATTTGGCGAGCCCATGTTCGTGATCGAGATTCGCCCCGAATCGCGCACCGTCGTGATCGGACCCCGTGACGCCCTCGCATCCGTCGCGCTGGAAGCCCGCGAGGCCAACTGGCTGGCCGAGCCGCCGGGACCGGGAGAGAGTATCGGGGTCAGGATCCGCCACGGCGCTCCGATCGTCGACGCCCGCGTGGCCGCGTGCAGTCAGGACAGCTTCACACTGGAACTCGAGTCGGCGCAGGATGCGGTGACCCCGGGTCAGAGCGCGGTGCTATATCGCGAGGACGTCGTGCTCGGCGGTGGGGTGATCACGGCTGCGCAAAGGACCTGATCCCGGTCGAGTCGCGGTCAGTGGCGCAGGCCTTCGGCTTCGGCCAGACGTTCGACGGCTTCGCGCCCCTCGTCCGACAGGTCCTCGGGTACCCCAACCATGATCCGCACCAGCTGGTCTCCGGTGCGCTCCCCCTTCTCCACGCCCTGTCCCTTGATCCGGAACGTGGTACCGGACTGGGTCCCTGGCGGGATTTTCAGCACGATCTTCTTGTTGTCGACCGTGCGGACGCGGATTCGGGATCCCAGCAACGCCTGCGCTACGTTGATCGGTACCTCGCAGACCAGGTCCAGTCCATCCCGGGTGAAGAACCGATCCTCGTGGACCTTGAACCGAACGATCAAGTCGCCGGGCCGTCCGCCTCCCGGGCCACGCTCTCCCTGCCCCGGAATCCGAAGCTTCGAACCGTCATCGACCCCCGCGGGGACGGTTACTGCGATCCGACGGCGCGAAGAGACGTCTCCCCGGCCACCGCACGCGCTGCACACCTCTCGTGGGATCTGCCCCCGCCCCATGCATGCCGGACACGGACGCGGGACCGAGAAGGTACCCTGTCCGAAGGTCACCATGCCCCGTCCATGACACTCGGAACAGGGATCCGAGCCTGCCCCGGGAGCCGCCCCCGTTCCGTCACATGTAGCGCATTCCTCGGAGAGCGAGACGTTGATCGTGACCTTCCCGCCACGCACTGCGGTCTTGAACGGGATCTCGATCAGGTACTCGACGTCATGGCCGCGCACCGGACCCTTCTGTCGGTCTGCGGTCGTCCGCTTCCCGAAGTCGAAGATCGTGCTGAAGATGTCTCCGATGCCGCCGAGGTCCTCGAATCGGAAACTGCGCTCGGCCTCTGGCCCCGTGCCGGCGCTGGGGCCGGAACTCGGGCGGAACCCGCCCAACCCACCGAATCGTCTCAGTTGATCGTATTTCTTACGACTCTCGGGGTCTGACAGGACCGTGTAGGCCTCCGAGATCGCTTTGAACCGCTCGCCCACGTCCGGCTTGTCCGGATTGGCGTCGGGATGGTACTTCTTGGCGAGGGCGCGGTACGCCTTCTTGATCTCCTCGTCGGAGGCGCTCTGCGCCACCCCGAGTTCCTGGTAGTAGTCCTTCGGTCGCGCCGTCATCACTGGTCCTCGACGCCTTCGGCCGAGTACGTCAGGACCTCAACCTGCGCCGGCCGCACCAGTCGCTCACGGAACACGTACCCGTCTACGAAGACGCGCGAAACCGTTTCGTCCAGCTCCGGATCGGGCGTCTCGGCGGTCATCAGAGCCTGGTGCAACTCCGGGTTGAATCGTTCGCCCAGCGCCTCGATGCGTGTCAGGCCCGCGTCCTCGAGCTCCTT